>CAYSUA010000424.1:0-5677 GCA_964433795.1 uncultured Desulfobacteraceae bacterium
TGTCGGTGCCCTGTTCGGTGTTACGCCCCCTTATGCGCGAGTTTCATACGTCTGCGAAGCGGGTTGCCTTCAACGCCGAATCGCCTTAACTTGGACTTTCTGGATATCCAGATTAGAATTTTTCAGCTAGCCTTAAACCAATAGTATTTATGAGATAATTGTGTCAAGCATGGAGACCATTATGGAATCATCAGAGCGTGAAGAATTGAAAGCGTTTTGTGAAGATCTCATCCTTCAACACCCGGAGGCCATGGGAATTGCTTATATGGAACTCGATTGCGGCTGTATCAACAGTTGTGGAGTATCAGCGAAGGGAGACCCCGTGGGAGAGATGCAAGCCGTCTCCGGTTATTCACAAAAAGAGGATACTGTATGCTTAAAATGCTATCGGGAAAAAACAATCGATTGGGGCCGGGTCATCGATAAGGGCTTAATTTGGCCGGGAGAAGACTCGGAAAGACCGGATGAGAAACTTCGGATGGAAATCGGCAAAAGAGTTTTTGGATCGGATTATACGGAATAGTTAATTCACCGGCACATGATTGGCAAAATAGTTGCTCTGTTGTATGTTGGGAAAAATTCGGTTATCGACAGAAGGATAATAGCCCATGGCGAGTGATAATGGATCAAATAGCTCCTCTGATCAAGTTGCATTGGTTACAGGATCCAGAAGGGGCATCGGCCTCGGAATTGCCAACGCATTGGCAAAAGAAGGCTTCAATATCGTTCTCAACGCCACATCTTCACGGGAAGCCGCAGAAGAAGCCGCAAATGAGATAAAAAGCCACAACGTTCAGGTTGAATATATTCAGGCGGATATCTCATCCGGCAAAGATCGCAGCCGACTGATCAATGAAATAAAAACCCGCTTTGGCCGTCTCGATATTCTGGTTAATAATGCCGGTGTTGCCCCGTTGGTGCGAGATGATATCCTGAATGCATCGGAAGAGAGCTTTGATCGTTTGATTTCCATTAATCTTAAAGGCCCGTACTTCCTTACGCAAATGGCAGCCAACTGGATGATCGAACAAAAAACCGAGCACGCGGAAAGAGTTTACAAAATCATAAACATATCATCCATCAGCACTTACACGGCTTCTCCGTTAAGGGGAGAATACTGTATTTCAAAATCAGGCATCTCCATGATGACAGCCCTATATGCTGCACGACTTGCGGAGTATGGAATCGGGGTCCATGAAATTCAACCCGGTATCATCGAAACCGATATGACTGCGGCGGTAAAAGAGCGGTACGACAAATTGATCGAAGAAGGCCTCACCCCCATTAAAAGATGGGGAAAACCGGAAGATGTCGGAAAAGCGGTGGTCGCGATTGCAAAAGATCTTTTTCCTTTTTCAACCGGTGAGGTGTTTAACGTTGACGGCGGATTTCATCTGAGGATTTTGTAATTTATCCTCGATATTGGATACTGGATTCTCGATTTCAATTTTGGTATCGCCTATCGAGTATCGAACATCCAGTATCTTATATCAATTACGTGGCAACTATTGCTGATTCAGCAAAATTGATATCCGGAGATTAGGACATGAACCTCGATATACTTTCCACCCCCATTCAAATCGGAAAAAAAACAGCTCCCAATCGTCTCGTGAACCATCCCATGGAGTGCAATGATTCTGATGAAAACGGAAACCCCACCGATCTGACATTTGATCGCTACCGTCAGCTTGCAGCGGGCGGGGCCGGAATGATCACCGTTGAATCCCTTACCATTTCACCCCGCAGCCGGGCACGAAAAAACCAGCTCGAAATCACGGAACGAAATGCTGAAGCATTGGCCAGGCTGGTAAAAGAGATGAGAGAGATAAATGACCAGTCATTGATTATCTTTCAAATCAACCACTCGGGCAATGTCAGCAATGGTTCTTTTTCAGAAGTGGTTTCCTACTACCCCACAGGAAATCCGGATATCACGATTCTTTCCGATGATGACGTTGAAGAGATCAAGGGTTGGTTTGTTCAAGCAGCTAAAATCGCCTACCAGGTGGGAGCCGACGGCATCGACTTTAAAAATTGCCATGGTTACTTCTGCGCTCAGCTGTTGCGGCCGGCAAATAACAAAAATTGCCGGTTTGGGGGGAGCTTTGAAAACCGGGTCCGTTTTTTCAAAGAAACTGCAAGAGAAATTAAAAAATCAGTAAACGACGATACCTTTATTTTAGGCGCAAGGTTTTCCGTGTATGAAGGAATCATCGGCGGGTTCGGATCGTCCGGTCCCGAAGAGGTGTCCGAAGACCTCACTGAACCGCTGGCATTTGCCCGATTGATTGAAGAAGCCGGTTTTCACTTCATTAATGTATCCAGCGGAATTCCGGCATTTACCGGAGAAATCACCCGGCCCACAAAAAATTACCCCTTGGGCGTCTACCGCCAGTTTGGCTGGACGGCAGCCGTAAAAAAAGAAACAATCATTCCTTTGATTGGAAGCGCATACAGCTATTTAAGAAACGGAAAAAACAGCCTTCCGGGCGATGATCCGGAAAAGAAAAACCTGCTGTACTGGGCGGCAAAGAATATTGGAGACGGCCGGACAGATCTGGTGGGTGTGGGTCGGCAGTCCCTGGCTGATCCGCTTTTTGCAAAAAAAGTTGTTACCGGAGATTTGGACAATATTAATTATTGCATCGCCTGCGGTGGGTGCAGCACACTCCTCATATCCCAGGCACGGGTTGGATGCACCGCATATCACCCTTTTTATAAGAAAGAACTCAGACGGGTAAGAAAAAGTGAAAGAGCCTCGAAACTTGATACTTGAAACTTGGGAAAGGTATCCCGTCAATTCAAAATCGATCCAATCTGTTCTTATCCAGTTTCAAGTTTCAAATTTCCAGTTTCTTTTACAGAAACAAAAGCTCATTTAACAATCGACAACGTTTTGTCGAGTTTGAGTCACTAAGCGCCTAAAGTCGCCGCTTTTCCGTTAATAAAAACTCTCTCAACCTTGCTGTAAAACTCAAAGGGGTGACCGGACCAGATGACAATATCCGCGTCTTTACCTGCCTCAAGAGATCCCACACGATTTTCTATGCCGAGGATTTCAGCGGGGTTTATGGTTACGCACTTGAGCGCTTCCTCTCTGCTCAGACCCTCTTTAACGGCGTGCATGGGGAGAAGGGGATAGTAGTTCATGGGAGTGATAGAGTCTGTCTGCAAGGCGACTTTTACGCCTGCCCGGCAAAGGGTAGCCACTGTTTTAAAGGATCGTTCCCGTGTTTCCGGCTTGCTGGTCCAGTGCATGGTGGGACCGACAACAGCCGGTATCTCTTTTTTTGCGATATAGTCGGCGATTTTATGGCCCTCTGTACAATGAATGAGAACAAGCTTCAGATTAAACTCTTCGGCAACCCGAATAACGGTGGCGATATCGTCCGCCCGGTGAGCATGGGCGTGAAGAGGGATCTCCTGTTTGAGTGCCTTAACAACGGTTTCTAGGCCGATATCTCTTTTTGGCGGTTTCGGAAGGGTTTCTTTCTTTGCTTCAGCATCCTTGCACCTGGTTTCATAACTCTCCCATTCGCTTAGATAATTCAAACCCTCTGTGAAGGTCTTTCTTAATAGAGCGGCGACTCCCATACGGGTTGACGGCATTCTCTTGTTCTGCTGACCATGCACCCTCTTTGGATTTTCGCCAAGTGCAACCTTGAGTCCGGAGGGAGCCAGAACCAACATTTCATCCACCACGGTTCCCACCGGTTTAATCACAAAGTCTTCCCCTGAAATAACATTGGCCGATCCGGGGCCCGAATTGATGCAGGTAACCCCTCCCATGAGCAGGTCTTTAAGGGATAAGTCGTCCGGATTGAAAGAATCGATGCCTCTTATTTCCGGGGTGCAGGCTGCGGTTTTTTCATTGCCGTCTTCGCCGGCCCAACCGATGGTTCCGTCAAATAGACCGTGATGCGCATGGGCATCGATAAAACCGGGCAGCACATATTTCCCCTGAGCATCGATTCTTTCAGCATCCTTAGGAGCCGAAACAGATTTACCCACCGCATGGATCTTTTCCTCGTCGAACAATATCTCACCCTTGTCAATCAAGCCCTGAACCGGGCAAAGAATCTTCGCATTTAAAATCAGCTTCTTCACGTATTCCTCCGTTTCCAATTTGTTGTCTGAAAATTTAATAGGTCGCTATGATTTTAACACATCGATAATTGTCTAAAATCCCCTATGTTGTCAATATCCACTATCTACCCTAACGTTGCAAAAGTCGAGGGTGTCGCAGATTCAAGGCGTCCGAGGGTGAAGCTGTAGTGGACTACCGCGAACCCTTGGCAACGAAGAAGATGCGGTATCCTCGGCTTTCTCGAAGAGTAAAAAACATGACAATTTCTATACAGATTTTGGATTTCACCTTAGATTGATTCCAGGAATTTGCACCATTTGACCCTAATCCCTCATTACCATTGCTTTAATCACACCTTTGTCATGTTTTTTATGCAACGATAGGGTTTATTCAAGAACCGATTCATAACAGGGACAACACTAAATTTTCTTGACACACTACTGCGTGGTATGTTTTCGTAAATTGAATCATTGCAAACCAACTCCATAATAAATACAGGGTTTTACCGAAATAATAGATTTAGGTCTCTAACCACAAGTCTGCACAAGGAGGGGAAACGATTATGGGTGTATCGGAAAACAACGGGAAATTCTATCCGGATAGCGGTTTTTCTGAAAAGGCGTGGATCAAAAATATAGATCAGTACAAGGAGCTCTATAAGAAGTCCATTGATGATCCCGAAGGCTTCTGGAGGGACGTTGCCTCAGAGTTGGTCTGGTTTAAAAAGCCCGAAAAAATAATGAACTATAACTTTGATATTCGAAACGGCAAGGTATTTCATGAATGGTTTAAAGGCGGCAGCACCAACATGTGCTATAACTGCGTCGACCGACATCTCGATACTCCCACTCGTAATCGGGCCGCCATCATCTGGCAGGGAGAACCGGACGAAGATACTAAAATCCTCACCTATCTGACACTGCACCGAGAGGTTTGCCGATTTGCCAATGTGCTGAAGAAAAAGGGGCTTAAGAAAGGTGATCGGGTAACCATATATCTTCCTATGGTTTGGCAGCTTCCTGTGGCCATGCTGGCTTGCACAAGATTGGGGCTTCCCCACAACGTGGTTTTCGGCGGGTTTTCAGCAGAGGCGCTCATGCACCGCATTCGGGAGAGCGAATCAAAACTTTTGATTACCATCGATCAATCCCTTAGAGCAGGCAAGGCTTTCGATTTAAAGGAGAATGCAGACGAAGCCGTGGCTGCATGTCCCACCATTGAAAATGTCATTGTGGTTAAGAGAACCGGGAATCCGATCCCCTGGAACGAAAAGACGGACAGCTGGTGGGATGATGAGATGAGCGCCCCCGATATAGAAGATTTCTGTGACTATGAAGAGATGGAAGCAGAAGATATTCTCTATATCCTCTATACCAGCGGCAGTACCGGAAAACCGAAGGGGCAGGTTCATACCACCGGCGGATACATGACCTATGTGTATATTACCCAGAAATGGATTTTTGATCTTCAGCCCGAAACCCTTTACTGGTGCATGGCGGATATCGGATGGGTTACCGGACACAGCTATATAGTTTACGGTCCGCTGCTGAATGGAACCACCTCCTTTATGTATGAAGGAACCCCTCTGTA
>CAYSUA010000425.1:0-5659 GCA_964433795.1 uncultured Desulfobacteraceae bacterium
CCCTAATACACTCAGACAGTCACACGCGCACGAATCGGATCACCTCCAAAGCCTTCCTGTGAGCAACTTGGGCTTTGTGCATAACCGCATTGTTTTAATCGAGCTTCGCAGCCATTGGCAATAATTTCCATAGATTGAATTATCCCAAACTTTTATTAACTTTTCAATTCTTATGATCGGCCGAGGTGAGTGTGTCGATACCACCTTTTCTTGACAATGAAGTAGAATTCTTATTAAGTGCAATCTTCATCGTGATAATGGCAAGGAGGAAGGTTCGTGCCTGAAGCAGAAAAGAGACGGATCGCGGGCTGTGCATTTGATCTGGGTAACACGCTCATTAATGATACCCGACTCACCACGGAATCCGTTACGGATATGAGCAGGTGGCTGTTCAATCAGTCCCTAATTTCATCTCAAGATGATTTTATCAAAACCTACATGAAGGTTAACCGCGAAACAGACAAACCCTTTATCAGTCATACGTTCGGTGAAATCGAGTTTTTTGAAAAGACGCTTCAACAACTGTCAATAAACAAAGTTTCGGCAAATGAAGCGTTACGTATATACAGAGAGATTCTGATGGAAAAGATCCATCCGGATCAGAATGTTTTGGAAACCTTTGAATTTCTGAAACAAAAAGGAATCCGGATCGCCCTTTTATCCAATGAATCGGTGCTTCGTGTGGAAGCCTATCTTGATAAAACCGACCTGAGACATTACTTCGACACCATCATTGTGTCTGCAGATATCGGTATCGAAAAACCCGATCTTCGTTTTTTTAAGGAGGCATTGAACCGGCTGACTATCAGCAGCGAAGAAATGGTCATGTTCGGAGATAACGCCATTGCCGACGGTGTCTGCAAAAAATTAGGCATATTCTTTGTACTTGTGACGGGGTACAGGAACCGAAACTGGGTCTGGGAGCAGGGAGAATCCTTCCAACCAGACTATGTTATGGAAAAAGTAACCAGGAAAGATATGGAGATGTTTCTAAAGTTGGAGTAATGGAATAATGGAGTAATATGGATTTTTTATGGCGCTTTTTCGTAAGGCAGAATATGGAGACTTTTTTCCTGTAAGGCGACGGTCACTTCCTCTCCGGGTTTAAAACCCACATGTTCCTGCGGATTGGCAACTTCTACGATTAGGGTGTTATTTTCCACCCCCACGACGTATACCATTTGTGAACCGAGGTAGACCGCCTCTGCAATCTTTCCCACAAGAGTATCCGGTTTCTTTGGCTCCAAGGTGACGGATTCCGGCCGAATCACAATGAGAACTTTCTCCCCTTTTGCAAACATCCCCGCTTTCATGGACGCCTGAAATTTTATCCCCAGAATGTCGAGTACGATCTGATTGTCAGACGATATGCTATCAATAAAGGCGTCTAAAAAGTTTGCTTTGCCGATGAAATCCGCCACAAAACGGTTCACCGGATAAGCATACACCTCCTGGGGGGTGCCGATCTGCATAATAATCCCCTGATGCATGATGACCACCCGATCCGAGAGGCTCATGGCTTCTTCCTGATCATGGGTCACATAGACCGTGGTGATACCCAGTCGTTGCTGGAGGTTCCGAATTTCAAGCCGGGTCGATACCCGCAGTTTCGCGTCGAGATTGGAAAGCGGCTCATCAAGCAAAAGTACCTTGGGTTCCATTACCAGTGAGCGGGTCAGACTGACACGCTGCTGCTGCCCACCGGAGAGCTGATGGGGTGTGCGCTCCCCCAGCCCTTCCAAACCGACGAGGCGCATGGCCGCTTCGGCTCTCTCCCGGATGTTTTTCGATGATTCCCGATGTATCTTTAATCCATATGCGATATTTTCAAATACGGTCAAATGGGGAAACAGTGCATAGTTTTGAAATACCATTGTCGTGGGTCTTTTGTTGGGTGGCGTCGTGCTCACTTCCTCACCATCTATAAGGATCTCTCCGGAGGAGGGAATCTCAAAACCGGCGATCATTCTCAGTGTTGTCGTTTTTCCGCAGCCGGAAGGGCCTAATAGGGTAACAAGCTCCCCTTCCTTTACTTCAAGGTCGACATTATCCACTGCCCTGACTGCATCTTTGCCGCTCCCGAACATCTTTACAAGGCTCTTGAGCACCAAATATTCCTGCCGCATACGCTGTCCTTTCAATTGTCTATTCAACGATACTCGTTGTTCTTGCACCCTTTCCGATCCGGTTGACGAACAGCTGAATGATACCGAGGGCGATGAGAACAATGATTATGAGAAGCAGGCTTATGGCGGCTGCCTGCGCATATTGGCTGTTATCCACAAAACCCAGAATGGCCACGGTAATCAGATTCCACCTGCCGGATACCACAAAAATGATGGCACTGATAGCGGTCATCGATTTAACAAAGCTGAAGGCCAAGCCCGAGAAAAAAGCAGGTGCGATCATCGGCAGTGTGATCTTTCTGAATGTTCTGCCGCTGGTGGCGCCCAGATCCGTAGAGGCCTCCTCAATGGCCGGATCGATTTGATGCAGCGCTGCAATGCCGGCGCGAATGCCTACCGGCATATTTCTGAATATGAGCAACATTACAATAATCCACGCGGTTCCGGTTAATATGAATGGAAACAAAGCAGATCGCTGGTTGAATGCCAAAATGTAGCCGATTCCAACCACGGTTCCCGGTACCGCAAATGTCAGCATGGACACAAATTCCATCACGCCTCGGCCGATAAATTTCTTTCTGATAATAAGAAAAGCGATGAATACACCCAATATACCGGTTATGGGTGTTGCCAGTGTGGAAAGGGTCAAGGAGTCGAAAATATAATCCTTTCCCACCTCGTACATCTCAATGTAATTTCTGAGTGTAAGGGTTGAATCCACCCCCC
Source organism: uncultured Desulfobacteraceae bacterium (assembly GCA_964433795.1). Classification (GTDB taxonomy): domain Bacteria; phylum Desulfobacterota; class Desulfobacteria; order Desulfobacterales; family SURF-15; genus DUZK01. The sequence goes on from CAYSUA010000425.1 coordinate 2,853, forward strand.
AGAGCTTTTGAAAAGAGCCGTAGATGACCATGCCGTAAAAGAGGAAAACAATGCCGGCAAACAAAATACAAGAGGCATAGACCGGCAATTTGATATACCATTCAAGCTGTTTGATGGTGGCACTGGTGGGTTTCCCGGTAACCGTGACATACGATTTTCTCGAGACCCAATACTTCTGCAGGAAAAAAGCGGTTACAGTGGGCAAAAGGAGAAGAATCGCCAGGGTGGATCCTCTAGAAAGGTCATACATGCCGGTGATCTGCAGAAATGCCTGAACGGAGAGGACCCTGAAGTTTCCGGAAATGACCATGGGATTCCCAAAGTCGGCCATGGACTCGATAAACACCAGAAGCCAGGCACTGGCAATTCCGGGAATGGCAAGCGGCAGGGTTACGGTGGAAAAAACCCTCCCCCGGGAAGCTCCCAGATCCATGGCCGCTTCTTCCAGGGCAGGATCGATGGCCTGAAGAACCCCGTGAAGAACCAGAAAGGCAATGGGGCCATAGGCAATGGTTTCCACCAGGACCAATCCTCCCAAACCGTATATGGAGTATTGACCGATAATTTTTTCCACATACGGGGTGAGGCTGCCGGCTCTTCCGAACAGCAGAATGGCTGCCAGGGCAATGACAAATGGTGGAGAGATAATCGGAAATGTGGCGGTCATCCGGAAGAAACGCTTGAAGGGTATGGGGGTTCTGGTAATGGCGTAGGCAAAAACAAAGCCCAGCAAGGTTCCGGTAGAGGCGGTCAGCACGCCCAGGATGATGCTGTTTATAAAGGGTTGATAGTAGTACCGTTTTGAGAAGACTGCCTGGTAGTTTGAGAGGTCAAATTGATTATCAAGGGTTAGACTGGTCTTAAAGACCAGAAAAATGGGGGATATCACAAAGACGAATAAGAAGTAGAAGATGGCAATGATAGACAGGAGAAGCAGCGGTTCCTTCCATATTAACCGCAAATTACCGATCAACTCATGCCGTTTGCCAGTCATTTGAACCTTCTAATCGTGAGGAATAACAAAATGCGGTTATGCACAAAGCCCCAAGTTACTCACAGGAATAGGCTTTGGAGGTGATCCGATTCGTGCGCGTGTGACTGTCTGAGTGTATTAGGGAGCGTTACAGCGAACAGCATGAAGGATCGGCGATAGACCCTAACTGTTTTATTTCCCAAGATGTTTTGTTTATCTCGAAGCCCTGTTCGGTGTTACGGTCCCTTAGGCACGAGTTTTACACGTCCGCGAATCGGATTATCTCCAAAGCCGTAGGTGTTTGACTTGAGGTTTCTGCATAACCGGATAACAAAAAATCCCTGCCCTGATATGAACCAGAAGCAGGGATTATTCTATTAAATCAACCACTTATTATTTTCCGATCCGATCCCTCCATGCTTTAATCATTTGGCCTTTGTTCTTACCGGCCCACAGATGATCGTACTTGATCAATTTTACCTGATCGAGGGTTACCGATCCTTTGGCCACTTTTGCCTTGGGATTAACCGGTAATCGGTTATATTTTTGAAACAAATTCTGGGCTCTTTCAGTAAAACACCAGTCGATAAACTTCTTTCCGAGTTCCGGCTCGGGTCCTCCCTTGATCAGGGACAATCCGCCTATTTCATACCCGGTGCCTTCTTTGGGAAACGTCATCACCACCGGATACCCTTTGTTGACGCCCTTTGCCAGGATGTCATGGGAGAATGCTATTCCCACAGCGACCTCACCCAGTCCGACCATGGGGATACAACCGGTCCCGGATTTTGTGTATTGAAGTATGCTCTGCTTATCGAATTTTTCCCACCAATCGAGAGCCTTATTCAGATCAAACATTTGAATCCGCGTTGCATAAGTGGTGTATGCCGTGCCCGAAGTATAAGGGTAGGCCATGGCAATATTCTTGGAAAATGCGGGATTCAGTAAATCATCCCAGGAAGCCGGGGCTTTCAGCCCCTTTTCCTTCAGGAATTTGGTATTGGTAACGAATCCGATGGCACCGGAATAAAACCCCGTCCACATCCAGTCTTTTGCGTGAAGTTGATCGGTCAGTTCGAAGTCCGTTTTAGGCTTATAAGGGGCAAGCAATCCTTTTGTGGCCGCATTAATATGCGATGTATTGGACCCTGCATGCCACACACTTGCCTGAGGGTTTGCCGCTTCTGCTTGAACCCTTGCCAAAACCTCACCGGAAGACATTCTAACAAATTCCACATCGATTCCTGATTCTTTTTCAAAGGCTTCAATATAGAGTTTGGCTTCCTCCGTATCAAAAGCCTCGTAAATGTGGAGCACTTTTCCCGCTGCCTGACCCGTTGTAAAAGTGCCAAGTACGAAAACTGCAACGATCACTGCCAAAAACATCGTTCTTTTCATATGGACCTCCTTTTGTGAGTGGGGGTTAGGACTTTTAATGGAATTGATTGATTTATCTTTATATTAACTAGCTGCAATGTCAAGAATTTTAAACATATTCAACAATTTGTACGGCTATTGAAACAGCGGACATGAAACCCACGAAAACTATTCGTCTAAAAGCGTCTTGACACAACTCAAAAAATTCCTCAGCGCACTATCCGCATCAGGTTTAGGCAGACATTCAAATGATAAATATTCATCGTATCCGATATCCATCAATTCCCTCAGCGCATCGGAAACAGCTATATCCTTGACTTATCTCCCTCTCCATTTTACTGTTTTTTCTTAATACGGTTATGCGGAAACCTCAAGTCAAGCACTTGCGGCTTTGAAGATAATCCGATTCGCGGACGTGTGAAACTCGTACATAAGGGAGCGTAACACCGAACAGGGC
>CAYSUA010000426.1:0-5635 GCA_964433795.1 uncultured Desulfobacteraceae bacterium
GCGTTTGGGATTTTGAATTTCGGTCATTGTGATTTGTTTGGTATTTGATATTTGTGATTTGGAATTTCCGGTTTATCCGGGTTAGGATTCTTCTTCTATATCCTCGAAAAAATCCTCTTCTTCCTCCATGTCTTTAAAGAAATCCTCACCGGTTTCCAACTCTTTGAAAAAGTCTTCTTCCCCGGGTTCGACCGGCGCTTTTTCTCTTGCTTTCTCACGTTTGGCCTCCATCATTTTCTGGACGGCCTCTTTGAGCTTGGATTCGGAATCGAGCAGAAACTGACCCGATGTGACCACCTTCTCTCCTGGGGCCAGCCCTTTAATGACCTGTATATTGCCATTATCAAGGTTGAACCCGAGAGTGACATTGCGGGGTGTAAATTTATTTTGGTCTCGTAAAACAAATACAATGTTCCGCTCTCCTGAACGAATAACCGCCTCAGATGGGATGACGATACCCTCCCCGGCGCGTCTTTTTAGCTTCACATCGGCATACATGTTCGGTTTGAGCACAAAATTCGGATTATCAAACTCAAGCCGAATGATCACATCCCGGGTCTTACGCTGTAAGTACGGATAGACATAGGCAATTCGACCGGAAAACGTACGACCCGGAAGATAGGGTAATGTCATTTCCGCGGCTTGCCCCTTCGCCACCCAGGGAAATTCAAATTCATAGATATGAACTTCCACCCAAACCCGGGAAAGATCGGCAATTCTATACACCGTGGCGCCATCCTTCACGTAACTTCCCTCCACGGCCTTTTTTAAAATCACCACCCCGTCAAAAGGAGAGCGTATCGTCACCGTTTTCTTTATTTTGCCGGTTTTTTCCATTGCTCGGATTTCGCTTTCAGCAACATCAAAGTATCTCAGTCTTTGCCGCGCAGCTTTCAAAAGTCCCTTATTGGCCTGTTTCGACATGCGGTTCAAATTGCGATAGGTAACCAGGTATTCCTGCTGGGCAGCAAAAAGCTCAGGGGAATAGAGCTCGAATAGGGGCTGCATTTTTTTGACGAATTTTCCGGTAAAATCGACATGTATTTTTTCAATCCAGCCGCTGATCTTTGGGCTGACTTCGGCGGTCCGTGTCTCATCATAGGTGATATGGCCGTATGTACGAATGGTTTGAGTCAGTGGTGCTTTTTCTACAATTGCAATCCGCACCCCCATGTTCTGCTGCGTAACCGGATCGACTTTGATTTCCACGCCCCCCACCAGTTCATCCTCGTATACCGGAACCAGATCCATTCCCATGGCGCTTTTGCCCGGTGCATCGTATATCTCGGTGGGGTTCATGGGGGCCCGCCAATAGGCGATCTTGTGCTCTTCTCCGCCTTTGCCTCCGGTACTCTGAATTTCCTGTTGGATACCCGGGGGGGTGAGAAATCCCAAATAATAGGCAGCGCCACCTGCCAGCAGCAACGTGAGTAGGGCTGTGATAGCAGCAACCCACAATGGTGATAGTAAATTATTATCAGCTTCTTTCTTTACCATCATCTTCCTCATTAATTCAGTGAAGTCCCTGTGACTCTCTCCAATTCGGCCCACGCAATTCCCAAATCCCTCCGATTTTCTTCCAAAGTGAGATTGGCTTCAAGCCAAGTTGTATAAGAATCGATAACATCCGCAAATGAAACGCTCCCGGACTCATACCCTCGGGTGGAAACATCCAGGGCGGATCGCGACAACCCGACAACCTCCTCCTGGTACAGGGATGTTTCCCGTCGAGCTCGATCCAGATAATACCAGGCGATCCGAACCTTAGTGTGGGTAGCGGCTTCAGCCTTTTTCAGGTCTTCTCTGAGTGCTTTAAGCTTTTGCCGGGTCTCCCTTAAATAGGCATCTTCTGTTCCGTACCAGGGCACCTTTGGTAGTCCAGCCCCCCTGGAAGATTCGGTGGTTATGGGAAAAGGTTTCTTTACTGCCGACGACCCGACCATTGAAACCGCCTCATCCTCAAAAAGAGACAGGTTCAAGGTATAGGGCGGAAGTGTCATGGTCTCAGCCATTTCAATCAAACGCTCCATCTTCCCGATCCTGGCCCGCAACCTCCTCAACTCCTGACGCCGTTTTGATGCAATCGGATAAAGCGCTTCAACCGCAGGGATCTCTTTAAGCAGTACAGCCGTTTTCGGGGAACCCAGGGGATCATGGGGTGAAAAATTTAAGATCTCCCTGATTTCTGATTCCAAATTTCTCTGTCGTTCTATGAGTGTAATCAGATCTTCTTCCAATGTTTCCCGATTGATGCGCACTTTGATGACGTCCTGATAACTTGTTTTTCCTGCCACGTACCTTGTATTGGCCACTGTTTCCAGGTACCGGATAAGGTGCACCATTTCAATGGTGATTTTTTGTGATTTTATAATATATATGAGATTCCAGTATGTTTTGCGGATCCGGGTCACGGCATCCCGGCGTACGGATTCCAAGGCTTCCCTTTCGGAAGCCACTTCCTGTTGGACGATTTGACCTTTCAGCGATAAAACCCCCGGAAATGGAAACTTCATCGATACCGGATCTTTACCTTTCATGGGCCCGACGCCGGTCATGAGCCCTTCGGTAAAAGTCGTATATTGGCGAAGAATTTCGTCCAAATTCGATACCTGGCTGAATCTTTCGGCAGCCGCCCGAAATCTGTTTTCAGCTGCCTTTATGCCAGGGCTTCGAAATAAAACCAGCGCTTCAAGTGTCGTAAGGGAATATTCGGTTTTCAGAATTTCGATGGCATCACTTTTATTAACAGCAGCGGATTGAAGTGATTTGAGGGTCTCGGTATCCGGCTTTAAAAAGAAGATTTTTTCATCCACTGCTGTCAGGGATTTTTCCCATTGCGATTTCATCATTTGAAGCTGTTTTTTTGCTTCTGCAAACGCCGGGTCTGGGACTGGTTTCGATTCTTCAGCCCCTCTACGGGACTGGTCCTGGTAAAATGCAGAGGGAGCGAAGGAGTCAAAAGTATCCTTAAGTTCTTTGTAACCGGCCCGGGCCGGACCCGATAGGGCGGTGACTAGTCCCATGATGAAAAATGGTATAATGACGATGAATCGTCTCATTTTTCCTCCTTTTTCGTTCCATGGTCTGCCTGGCGGATGGTAATACTTTTTCCGACCAGCCGTTCCAATCGGGCCAGGTTTTTTCCGTAATCGGCTTTCGCCCTGGCAAGGGCAAGCTGAAAATTGTACCAGACAGACTGGGTCTCAATAAAATCGGAAAAGCTTGACTGACCCTCTTGATACCAAGTTTCAGCGATCTCTATGGACTTTGCCGCCTGAGGCAGTAACTCCTTGCTATAAAGTTCAATGAGTCGCCTGGCATTTTCCAACCGAAAATAGAGGGATCGAATCTTGGCGGATGTTTCGTTGACACGGACAGTCTTGGCGGCCTCGGCTCGCTTCATTTCCGCTTTGGCTTTGAGGATACGGCTTTTATTCCTTCCAAACCATAGCGGTATGGTTATTCCAGCTTGAATGCCCAGTGCATCATCACCCTCATCCGGTGGTGGATTCGCCACATCCGGATTTCCGATGCCTGCATAAAACAGCCCCACCTTGAAGTCCGGTAAATTTTTAAATTTGGCCAATTCGATTTTCCTTTTGGCTCGTTCGATACGGACCTTGGCCATTTGAATCTCTTCCTGGTGGGTTTCCGCCACTTGATAGATTTCCTCCAAGCTGAACACCACCGATTGATCGGTTTCCACTCCAAGTCTTCCAAAAGGAGTATCGGTTTGACGGTTTAACAGCGAATTGAGTTGAGCTATTTCCGTTTCTTCAAGATCCCGTAACATCAGAATATCGTATCGGAGTTGTCCGCTCTGGGACTGCGCTTTAACCATGTCCAAAAGGGTGTTTCTGTCCTGAGCATATGCGGTCTCTGAAATCTTCCGAAGATGATTCAGCAGTTTCAAATTTTGATCGGCTGCTGTTTGGGCCTGGCGAATATACGACAACTCATAAAAAGATTCCCGAATGGAAACAATGATATCCCGGATCGTTTTGTCCACATTAAGTTTGGCAATCCGCGCTTCAGCCTCAACCACCTCGCCGGCCTTAGTCAGTTTACCCGGAAAGGGAATCTTCTGGGTGAGGTTTGCATTCCAGTCTTGAGGGCCCAACCGTGTTTCCAACGGTTCAGGGAAATAGGTCATCATGATTTCAGGATCTGGATAGGCCGTCTCTAATCGGTACTGCTCTATGGTAGCACGCCATGCCTCCCGGGCTTCCCGGATGGAGGGGTTGTTCCGATAAGCATACTGAACAAGATCACCCAGTATCACCGTCCCGGACAACCGGGCATCTAGATCATTCAGATCAGTTGCAGCGACAGAAACAAGAGGAGTAAAAATCATTCCGACAATGATCAACATGAATATTTGACGTCTCGAAAATTTTCTTATTTTCATATCAACCTTCCTCTTCATTCCGGTTATTAAATTAGCCACAGACCCACACAGACAAACACAGACGGTTATCCATTTTTCTTTTGCCTACGTGGGAAAAAGAATAAGGAGCTGTCCTAAAAAGGAAATTCCTATACTATTGAATTAACCATTTACGATTTAGCCTTCACGATGACAAAAGTAACATCGTCATCTTGCATGTTGCATTGCCGAAAATCAGCGACCGCATCCGTTACGGCTTTTAAAATATTGGCAGCCGATGCGTGACTCATTTGCTGAAGAATCCGGCGCAGTCGTTCTTTCCCGAAGCGTTCACCCCTGCTGTTTTCGGTATCCCAGATTCCATCGGTTCCGATAAGTACGATTTGACCGTAATCCCAATCACCGCGTCGATATTCCTCATAGGAATAATCCTCATTCACCCCCAAAGCGATCCCGTTGCCTCCGAGCTCGACGAATTTATCTGAAACCGCGTTATACAGCATTGCCGGGTCGTGACCGGCTCTAATCCACCGAAGCTCTTTTTTTTGTGTATCGAAGAGCATGAGAAAAAGTGTCATGAAATTTCCGGAATAAGCGGTGTCCATGCACAACAACCGATTGACATTGTTTATGGTTCTGGCAAGATCCACCGAGTGTCTCATCCGGCTGCGGATGAACGCCCGGGCGGTGGTCATAAACAACGCGGCGGCAATACCGTGATCGGCCACATCACCGACGGCAACTCCGATTTTGCCCTCGCCCATTTCCGGAAACCATAGATAGTCATAATAGTCTCCACCGGTTTCATCACAATAGATACTTTGACCGGCAATATCGAGATATTGAAATTGAAAAGATTTTTCAGGGAGCAGATTCTGCTGGACTTCTTTTGCCAGGTTCAAGGAGTTTTTAAGCCGAACCCGATCCTCAAGCTGTCCAACCATGGTATTGAAGCTTAACGTCAGCTCGCCTACCTCATCATGGGTCTTTACGGGTAAAGACACCCCATAATCTCCCAATGCCACTTTTTGGGCAGCATCGGAAACATCTTTAATCGACGATACGGTTCGACCGGTAACAAATCGAATCAAAAAGAGAATAATGATGATGAACACCCCACCGATGATGAAGTAATAGATTCGAAAATTGATAATCGGCGACAGAATCTCGTTCCCCGGCACAATAATGACCAGCGTCCAGGGGGCTTCCTTTAATTTGTAGAATCCACTGATTTCCTGAGGTGGAAAT
>CAYSUA010000427.1:0-5632 GCA_964433795.1 uncultured Desulfobacteraceae bacterium
GGCGTTTTTGAGAAACGGAGCGGTGGGCGGAATCAATCGGATTTGAACCGGCCAATGGGTAAGGGCTGATTTTACTTCCCCTTGAGCGGCGGTCGGTTCAGGAGCGGTCTGACCCGGCTCGGCCTTATCAAAAATCTGCAGCCCGGCCGACGGGCATCCGCATTGAACAACCGCAGGTTTAGGTGTATCGGCGGCTTTTTGTTCGGCAAGGCGGACTTCCACCGCTTCCTCATCGAATTCATCCGCCTCCCGCTCAATGACTTCCAAAGCACCCTGGGGACATTCTCCCAAGCACGCCCCCAACCCGTCACACAGGTTGTCGGATATCACTTTGGCCTTGCCGTCTATGATCTCCATGGCCCCTTCGGCACAGGCAATAATACATTGACCGCAGCCGTCGCACAGTTCTTCATCAATTTCGATTATTTTACGATTTACTTTCATAAGTCACCTATTCTCCTTTCAGTAATACTTCTTCGGCCATCTCACGACCGCTCTCGGTGAGAAATGAAGATTTAATGGTTTGTTGCAATCGGTCCGAAACCATGCCCCCGCCTTTCAGCTTATCCTCCAGATTGGCAATGAGATCGGAATCATAAACAACTTTAAAATCAATGGTATCGTCTGGTTTCGGATGGTGATGATGCCCGACGATGTCGCATACGGCATCGGTAAGCTTCTCATTTGCCCCCAGTTTGGATAGGATCGTTTTCGCGATTTCCGGCCCCTCTTTTTCCTGATATTTTGGGGCCCCGGTGCCGTATTTTTCCTCTGCCATAAGGATGCCGATATCATGGAGGTAGGCTGCGGAAAAGATCACCGCCATGTTACCGGCTTCCTGCTTGCCGATCCGCTCAGCATAACGAGCGACCCGCATGGCATGGCCGATGCGTTTAAAATCCTGCTTGAAATAGCGTTTCATTTCCACAGCCACTTTGTCTTTGAGCAGGTTTTCCTGCTGTGCCGCCGCTTCAGGAGGTAATGTTCCCACGCATTGCTCTGCGAATTGGCAGTAGGCGGCACAGCCGAAATCCATTTGAGGGTTCACAAACCGGTGGCCGCAATGGTTGCACTTACGGGATGTGTCGTCTTTAAAGAACTCCACCGCTTTTTTGCATTTGGGGCACTTCACTTCGTATATGGCCCCCGGTTTCCAGTACCTGCTGTCTTGTCCTGGGCACTTCATTGTGAACCCTCCTTTTCCATCCTATCCTAAGATCACTTTCAGATCCTCGTCCGGGTTGGATATCGGTTTAATATCGAACTTATCCACCAGGATGTTGAGGATATTCGGTGTTACGAATGCCGGCAAACTCGGTCCCAATCGGATATCTTTTATTCCCAGATAAAGCAGTGTCAGAAGAATAGCCACTGCTTTCTGCTCGTACCAGGACAAGATGAATGAAAGGGGCAAATCGTTAACACCGCATTCAAAGGCATCGGCCAGTGCTATGGCAATCTGGACCGCGGAATAGGCATCGTTGCACTGCCCCACATCCAGCAGCCTCGGAATTCCGCCAATGTCACCCAAGTCTTTATCGAAAAATCGAAATTTTCCGCATGCCAGGGTCAATACCACGCAATCTTCCGGTACCTTCTCCACAAACTCGGTGTAATAGCTGCGGCCCGGTTTTGCACCGTCACATCCGCCCACCAGGAAAAAATGCCGGATGGCTTTGTTTTTAACCGCATCAATGACTTTGCCGGCCACACCCATTACTGCATTCCGGGCAAAGCCGACCATGACTTCTTTACCTTCACGGTCTTCAGTAAAACCCTCCATCTCAAGCGCTTTTTCGATGACCGGACTGAAATCCTCATTAATAATGTGATTGACGCCCGACCAGCCCACGAGCCCGGTGGTGAAAATATTGTCCTGGTATATTTCCTGGGGTTTCTGTATGCAGTTTGTGGTCATTAGGATGGCACCCGGAAATTGACCGAATTCCTTTGCCTGGTTTTGCCATGCGGTGCCGTAATGGCCGCAGAAGTGGGAATATTTCTTCAGTTCAGGGTAACCATGGCAGGGCAGCATCTCACCATGGGTGTAAATGTTAATTCCCTTTCCTTCCGTCTGTTTCAGAATCTCTTCGAGATCCTTTAGATCGTGTCCCGATACCAGAATGGCTTTTCCCTTTTTGACACCCAACGGAACCTTGGTGGGAACCGGATGCCCGTAGGTGCCGGTATTGGCTTCGTCCAGGAGTTCCATGGTGCGAAGATTCACCTCGCCACATTTTAGGACCAACCCCAAGAGTTCATCGGCGCCGATATCTTTTTTTAAAGTCGATGCCACTGCCTCATGGACAAAAGCATATACCGCGTCATCGGATTTTCCTAGAATTCGGGCATGATCCGCATAAGCGGCAATCCCTTTCACGCCGTAAATCAAAAGCTCCTTTAATGAAAGGATATCAGCATTTGCATCGGGATCGGTTTTTATTCCCACCTGCTCCCCTTGCTCAACCAGACCATCCAAATCATCACGGGGTGTAAAGTTTGCGGCCTCTTCGGCAAAATCAGCATTTCCGCCGGCCGCAACCAATTTGTCTTTCAATTTGTCGCGGAGCTCTACCGATTTTTTAATGAGTTTTACGAATCGATCCGGATCGAAATTCACATTTGTCAGTGTAGAGAACAGTGCCTCACAGGTGAATGTATTAACAGTTCCATCATTGATTCCGGCTTTTTGAGCTTCCACAGCGTACAGCGATAAACCTTTTAATGAGTAAATCAAAAGATCCTGTAGCGCAGCAACCTCCGGTTTCTTCCCGCATACACCAATTTTCGTACAACCTTCGCCTTTAGCAGTTTGTTCACATTGAAAACAAAACATTCGGTTTATCCTCCTTGTTTAAGTTGTTGATCCTTATTTTGACGATTAATTTACCTCAATTAGAATAAAACCACCTTGACTTATGTCAAAATTATTTTTTTTTAAGTATTCGTTTTTTATTCTGTTTATGTTTTCTTTACCTTGACTTATGTCAAGTTTTGGTGATAATTTTTCTGATTATGGATAAATATCTGAAAATATTGTCAAATACTTCTATATTCAGCGGTCTTCCTGAGGATCAGTTAGAAAAAATCAGCAGCATTGCCCTAGGCCGGCATCTTCAGAAAGGGGAGAGCATTTTTTCAGAAGGAGATGACGGCAATGGTTTTTTCATTGTAGCTTCCGGACTGGTAAAAATTTACAAACTGTCGCCTGAAGGTAAAGAGCATATTCTTCATGTATTCGGCCCGGGAGAGCCCTTTGGAGAGGTGGCTGTATTTACAGGACAGCCCTTTCCGGCCAATGCTGAAGCCATTGCCAAAAGCCATCTCCTATTCTTTCAAAAATCCGATTTTGTTCGCTTGATCTCCGAAACCCCCTCTTTATCCTTGAACATGCTTGCGGTTTTGTCCCTTCGGTTGCGCCAATTTGCGGTTAAAATCGAAAATCTTTCTCTAAAAGAAGTTCCTGGGCGCCTGGCAGGTTATCTGTTATACCTTGCCGATAAACAGGGTTCCGGCGATACGGTTCAATTGATCATTTCCAAAGGACAACTGGCCAGCCTACTGGGCACAATTCCTGAAACCTTGTCGCGGGTATTCGCCAAAATGGCCGATCAAGACCTAATCCAAGTGAAAGGAAGAGCCATTACCATTCTGAACCGTGAAGAACTTGAATTCCTTGCCAAACATGGAAAAGACCTGAGCTGAAACCCCGCCGAAATCTTGATGCATCTTTCATTTCTTACCAGAGATTCTTTATAACGTGGATAGCGTTACTCGAATCGTGTACGGGGGTGAATTCAAACCCGATAATTCCGTCGTATTTAATTGTCTTTAATGTTTTCACTACATTTTTATAATTGATTTCGCCGGTTCCGGGTTCATGTCTTCCCGGAACATCTGCCATATGGATGTAGCCGATGGCATCGATATTTTCTTTAAGTGTTTGGACAATATCATCTCCCATAATCTGCATATGATAAATGTCATATAAAACCTTTATAAACCGGCTGTTGACGTTTCTGACAAGCCCGACCGCTTCCTTTGTGGATGTTAAGAAATTTCCAACGTGATCTACCTTTGAATTTAACGCTTCCAACACAAGCGTTACATTCGCTTTTTCTGCCCGGGGCGCCAATACTTTTAGCACATCGGTCATGACCGCAAGTTTATCGGTGTCACTGATATCGGGGTAATGATTGATCACCACCCCATTTTCGCCCAGGGCATTAGAGTGAAGCACCAAATGGCAGCAATTTAAATATTTAGCAGTTTCAATGGATTTCTCAGCAAAAGCGATGTAATCATCCTTCTGCTTTTCATCTATCATGGAATAATCCTGATCACCTGAGAAGCTGGCGACCTTCAAACCATAGGACTGGCAAAGTTTTTTTATTTTCTGAATATCTTTATCCTTCCAGGTCCAGAATTCCACATAATCGAAACCGGATTCTTTGGCTAAGTTAAATCGATCTTCAAACGGAACCTCCGTAAAAATCATTTCAATGCATACGGATTTTTTCATGGTCTCATCCCCTGCCATCTATGCCGTCACCTCTTCAATTTTAACGGCTCTTTTTTCTCTTAAAGACTTAAGTGCCGCCAAACCGATCAGAACCGGCTGCAGGCCGTCGTTTCCGGTAACCTGAGGTTCTTTATCATTTATTATGGCATCGACAAATGCCTTAAGTTCTTCAACATACGATATCTGATATCTTTCCAAAAAGAAGTACAGCGGCTTTTCACTGATAACGCCGTCTGATGTACTTAACTTTGAAGAATTGGGGACGTCATTCTGAACCTCGACAGATCCTTTGGAACCAAAGACTTCAACTCTTTGATCATATCCGTATACGGCCTGCCTGCTGTTGTCGATTACCCCCATGGCATTGTTTTTAAATTTCAAGGTGATGACGGCGGTATCGATATCTCCGACATCACCAATGACAGGATCGATCAAGACTGCACCCTGAGCATAGACTTCTTCAACCTCGCTTGCGGATAAATATCGTGCCATATCAAAATCATGAATGCTCATATCGAGAAAGATCCCCCCGGAAACCTTAACATACTCTATTGGAGGTGGTGCCGGGTCTCTGGAAGTAATTTTTACCATATGAACATCTCCGATTTTTCCATCTTCAACCGCTTCACGAACCTTTCGAAAGTTATGGTCAAATCTTCTATTAAAGCCGATCTGCAATTTCACACCCGCCTCTTTCACTGCATTTAATGCGGCCTTTATTCTATCGACATCAAAGTCGATCGGTTTTTCACAAAAAATATGTTTGCCGGCCGCCGCAGCTTCGATGATGAATTGTGAATGGGTATCCGTGGAGGAGCAGATCAGTACCGCTTCAATTTCAGAATCTGTTAAAATCGTTGTATGGTCTGTGGTAAGTTTCGATTTCGATATATTGAGCTTTTCTGCCCATTGTTCCGCCTGATCGATGTGAATATCAGCCACGGCTCTAATTTCAGCTCCCGGAACATGATAGGTGAGTAATTCGCCGTGCAATTTCCCTATTCTTCCCGCGCCGATGAGACCTATTTTCATTTCTACCTCCTTTATAGTTTTACCCGGTTATGCAGAAACCTCAAGTCAAACACCTGCGGCTTTGAAGATAATCCGATT
>CAYSUA010000428.1:0-5605 GCA_964433795.1 uncultured Desulfobacteraceae bacterium
ATAAAGGTTTGGGAGAAATGCGAAACCTCGCCACCGGTGTCGGAGATCTTAAGAAGGTGCTAACCAATGTAAAGACCCGCGGCACATGGGGAGAGATCCAACTCGGTAATATTCTGGAACAGATATTAACACCCGAACAATATGCCATAAATGTTCAGACCAAGAAAAACAGTAACGAAAGGGTTGAATTTGCCATCAAACTTCCGGGTCAGGATTCCGACAGAGATCAAGTGGTATGGATGCCCATTGACGCAAAGTTTCCTCAGGAGGACTATCAGCGCCTTGTGGATGCCCAGGATGACGCAGACAAAGAAGCTGCGAATAAATACATCAGAAATCTGGAGATACGGATAAAGGCGGAGGCAAAGGAAATAAAAGAAAAATATATCGATCCGCCCAATACCACCGATTTTGCTATCATGTTCCTTCCCGTTGAGGGGTTATATGCAGAGGTGCTTCGCCGCCCCGGCCTGTGCGATATCTTGCAGCGGGATTACCGGGTGGTCGTCACCGGTCCCACAACGCTCGCGGCTTTATTAAACAGCCTGCAGATGGGCTTTCGGACGCTGGCCATCGAAAAACGCTCCAGCGAGGTATGGGAGCTGCTGGGTACCGTGAAAACCGAATTCGGAAAATTTGGCGACGTGCTGGCAAAAACCAAGAAGAAACTCCAAGAAGCGAGCAATACCATCGGCAAAGCCGAAGTCAGAACCCGCGCTATCGAAAGGAAGTTGAGAAAAGTCGAAGAAATCCCCCAGGACGACGAAACGGAATTGCTGGATGAATAAATAAATAAAATGACTAGCCACCATATCCAATTGAAATTATTCGAAAGTTAACCGGACACTACTGTTCGATGCTCAATCTGAGCTCGATTCAAAATATCTCTGTCACTGATTCCCGGTGATTCTTCACCAATAGCGATAACATCATAGCCGGCATTTCGTAAGATGCTGATGCTTTTCGACGGAATGTTTTCGTTGGCTAAAAATTGCACTATACAACCTGAGTCGGTATTGTATAAAACGTCTCTTCACGCATACACTCAGCCGCAAATGCGAATACCGCCTGGAGGGCATCAAGTGTGATTCCCTGATAATTTTCTAAAACTTGTTCTTTGCTCCACCCATTCGCGAAAAGACCCAAGACGAAATCTACTGATACTCGCGTACCTATAATAACAGGTTTGCCTAATAATATTTCTGGGTCTGAATGAATATAATTTTGCCAATCCATGATGACTCTCCTATCCTTTTTTTGTCGATCCGAGTTTATATCTTATCTTAATTGCTGAATTTATACCAGAAATTTAGTTTCAATAAGGATAAGATGATTCCCCGAAGAATAAAAAATCGCCAATCGAAAATCAGAAATCGAAAATCACCGGTTCCTGTAACCTTTCAATCTCCTTGAGCGACTTAACTCAACGAAAGGGGAATTACTCAGTTTTAATAGGACGCAGATTTACGCAGATATACATGGATAATATCTTTTAAAATCTTTTAAATCCGCGTTTATCAGCGTCCAATAATAAAGAAATTTCATTTATCATCAACTTTAAATTGATTCATGCCGAAAATTCGCTACCAAGGAGGACAAAATGGCAATATCGAAAAATCTTAAATTGACGACATTCACAATTCTTGCAATCATCTGTATAGTTGCATCACATGCCGGAGCCAAATCTTTCGGGCCGGGAAATCATTTCCGAAATTTCGGCAGCGGTTTATCCGGCCTAAAGACGTTTATCGATCTCGATCTTTCGGAAACTCAAAAAACTGAGGTGCTGAGTATTATAGCTAAATATCAGGACAAGAGGCAAAGCACCAGAGAGACACTTCGGGAAACTAGGGTAAACCTTAGAAATGCTATGAAATCCGAACAATTCAATGAAGACGGGATAAGAACTGCCTACCGCGAGGTGTCTTCGATCCAGGAAGATTTACTGGTCCTCCGGATGCAGATGCGATCGGAACTCAAGGCGCTTCTGACACCGGAACAGTCGGAACTGTTGAAAGAAAAAAGAGAGCGACGATCTGCTAAAATGAAGAATCGTCTGGAGAACCGGCTAGAAAGGTTCAGCCAATCTAATTAGCAGAGCATAGTGCCCTGCAGGCGGGTTAATGGATTTCCATTTAAAATGAGTGATCAATCCCGGACACAGCGTGATGATGATATTATCCGTCGAATTCTTGATGGCGATGCCAATGCATTTGAAGATTTGCTTAAAGGATACCAAGGCCACGTGTTAGGGATTATCAAAAGACATATCCCTTTTATCCACGTGGAGGAGACGGCACAAGAGGTGTTTATAAAAGCGTACCAGGCCCTGCCCACATTGAAACACAGGGATCGATTCAAGCAATGGCTTTCATCCATCGCAATCAGAACGTGTCATGATTTTTGGAGAAAACAGTATCGATCAAAAGAAAAAACAATCAGCGATCTTACGGATCGCCAGCAGGATTGGCTTAAACAGGTTCTCAATGAGCAATCCGAGCATTCCTTCAACGAATCATGGAAACAGAAAGAAGCACGGGAAGTGCTGGACTGGGCGTTGTATCAATTATCCCCCAAAGACCGAATGATATTGGAACTGGTTTATTTGGAAGAACATTCTGTAAAGGAAGCTGCCGAACTCATGGGAATAAGCGTTGCGAACCTGAAGGTGAGGTCTTTTCGGTCCAGACGAAAACTCGGCAAACTACTCTCAAGTCATTCAACTGAAAGCGGGAGGGTGTCATGAAGTCTTTCAGATACGAATTCGATAAATTAATCGAGGTGTTTCGACGCGTTCATTCTGAAAAGGACGAAGCTGCGGTAAACGACCGGTGGCAGCATGAAGTCATGCGACGCATTCGCAATCTCGAGCCGGCGGAACAGCGTGCAACTTTTCTTACCATGTTTGAAGAATTCATCTGGCGGTTGTCTCCTGTTGCTTGTGTATTACTCATAGCCATGGCCGTCATACTGATGCTGACCGACTTCACTTCGGATAATGAAATATTCAGCCTTTTCCTTAATAACTCGGACGAAATAACCATAGGGGAAATATTGCAGCTATAAGGTGACATTATGAAACGATGGAAACTTATTACAGGGGTGATCATTGTGTTTGCGCTCGGAATATTAATGGGTTCACTGGGAACCGGATTGCTCTATAAGTACAGGGTCATCCGTCCAGTGAGACTAGAGCCTTCAGGAAAAAGGGCGCTGATATTAAAGAAATATTCCAAAGCGCTCGTACTGTCACCCGAGCAAATCACAGGATTTGAGAAGATCATCCATGAAATGGATGTAAAAAGACGTGAGTTTTTCAAAAAAAACCGTCCGGAGATGAAGAAAATCAGGAAGCAGGGTGTTATAAAAATGAAGACACTCTTAAAGCCGGATCAGCAGGAGAAACTGGACAAATTGCATCAAACGTTCAGAAAACGATATAAGGAAAAAAGAAGATTCTGATTTTGATTAATCCTTGTCACCTATGGCGTGTTACTTATAAAAACCATCGATGTTCTCCGTTGACCGTTACCCGTTAACCGATTATAGTCCTGATTCGATCACAGACAATAAAAGTTACTCCATGCATATCGCAAACGCTGATAATGCAGTATAAATTTCAACGTCTGATCTATATCAATGTTTATCGGAGAACGGAAAACAGTGAACGGTGAACCCCCAAATTACAAAGGCCTTTTCATCACCGACTTCGACGGTACCCTCCTCAGGTCCGATCGAACCTTAGCGGATAAAGATCTCGAAACCCTCCAACAGCTCGGCGACATGAACATTGTTCGTGTTATAGCCACCGGCCGGTCCTTGTACTCTTTAAACCGGGCGATTGATTCGTCTCTGCCGATCGATTACATCATTTTTTCAACCGGTGCCGGCGTTATAAAATATCCGGAAGGTGATCTCTTACGGAAGGTCGATCTGGATCCGGAAGCAGTGCGCAGCACCATTAAAATATTGATGGAAGAAAAGCTCAATTTCATGGTGCACCGGCCGATTCCGGATAACCATCAGTTTGCGTATTGGAGTTTCCGAACCGATGAAACGGATTTCTTTCGCCGAATCGAGCTCTATAAGGAGTGCTCCTGGCCTTTGGATGGCGATTATAACGAATTTGGCAAGGCAGCCCAATTATTAGCCATTGTTCCCAAAAGCCGGGTAACCGATCTGTTGGATAGCCTGCGGAACAAACTACCTCAACTCACCATCATTCGGACCACATCCCCGTTGGATGGGAAATCCACATGGATTGAGTTGTTTCATCCGGATGTGTCAAAGAGCCGGGCCGCTGATTGGTTGGCGGGTCATCTTGGAATCCATAGAGAAAATACGCTTTCCGTGGGAAACGACTATAATGATTTAGACTTGCTGGAATGGGCGGACAGGCGGTTTGTGGTAGACAATGCGCCTCAGGACCTTAAAAACAGATTCCCAGCGGTGAGCTCAAATAATCACTGCGGCGTTACAGAAGCAGTCAATAAGTGGTTGGACAAGACAAGTTAAATTCCTATACCGCCCAGTTAAATGTAATAGGGGTTCACGATGCAAAAGAACGAGATTAAGATCAATGACGTTGCAATGCCGCTTTACTCTATGAACACCTTGATTATCGGCAGCGGTACGGCTTCTTTGAATGCAGCCGGAAACCTGTTTGAAAACGGCCAAAAGGATATCGCCGTGGCAACGGACATGTGGGGAGGCGGTACATCCGGCAATACCGGTGCTGACAAACAAACCTATTATAAACTCTCATTAACCGGAGAGATGGCGGATTCCTCCCATGACATGGCCACTGACTATTTCAAGGGCGGCTGCATGCACGGGGATATCGCTTTGTGCGAGGCTCAAAACTCCATTAATGCCTTTTTTCACCTGATCCGTCTCGGAGTCCCGTTTCCCCACGATTCTTACGGCGCGTATGTAGGGTACAAAACAGACCACGATCCCCGGCAGCGGGCAACGTCCGCAGGTCCGTTAACAGCACAGTTGATGTTCGGAGCACTGGCCCGGGATGTTGAGAAAAAAGGAATTAAGGTATTCGACCAACACGAGATCATCGCCTTTTTGACGGATACGCAGGGTGATGAAACTCGTGTGGTGGGCGCCATTGCCCTTGATCTGGAAAATCTGAACTCGGATAATCTCGGATTTGTCGTATTCAACGCAGAAAACATTGTCTTTGGAACCGGCGGTCCGGCCGCAATTTACAAAACGCGGGTATATCCCGAAAGTCAATCCGGGTCCAGCGGTATCGCAATCGAGATGGGTGCCGTCGGTAACAACTTGACCGAATCCCAATACGGCATGGCCTCCATCAAATTCAGGTGGAATTTATCCGGCACCTATCAACAGGTCATTCCCCGGTATGTATCTACCGATGAAAACGGCAATGATGAACAGGAATTTTTAAACCGGTATTTCCCGGACATGGGAAAACTGGCAACCGCCACATTTCTAAAGGGATACCAGTGGCCCTTCGACCCCAAAAAAGTCCCTCAATACGGATCGTCGCTTATCGACATTCTGGTCTACCAGGAACAAGTTATCAAAGGCAGAAGGGTTTTCCTCGATTATCAGAAAAACCCCAGTGGCG
>CAYSUA010000429.1:0-5581 GCA_964433795.1 uncultured Desulfobacteraceae bacterium
AGCATTGCAACGTCGGCCCTGGCAGCCCTCGCGGTCTGGATTTTCTTTTCTTTTTTTATTTCTCTGGGAGCCAGCGTGGTGGCCAATGCATTCCTGCCCGAGTCCGGGGAATCCACACCCGAATCGGTGGTGCAACGGGCCAAAATCGTTCGGGGCGTCAGCCTGGCTTCGCCCATGCAGCTTTATACCCATGCCACGGCCACAATTATTGATCCCACCCGGAAAACCACCCGTTCCATCGTTGCCATGGGACCCATGGAACAGATGTCCATGTCCCGGTTTTCCGGGCCCCTGTCTCTGGGTCAGTCTGTTTTTATTGTGATGCCGTATATCGTCACGTTGATTGCCGTAACCCTTATCTGTTTCGGTATTTCTTATTTGGTGTTCATGCGGCAGGAGATACGATCTCTGTAACGGTATATTAAGTTAAATAGGACGCAGATTTTCGCTGATATATGCAGATATATTCTTTTTTTATTTATCTTAATAATCTGCGTTCATCTGCGTCCCAAAAAGGAAATTCCTCAAGTTCAAGCCGCCGCCCCGCCTGTGGGCAACTCCGCAAGGGCTTCGTTTATGGAGCGGACCACATTTAATAGTCGGGTATATTGCATGGACATCCCGATCTGCTCGGCCAATATGAGCAGTGAGTCGCAATCCCGCCGGCTCACTTCCCATACCTCATGATGGTATAACCTGAGGACGCCCAGTGATTCTCCGGCAAAACGGATGGGGATGGAGAGGATGGCGGCAATCCCTTCTTCTTTCGCTTCCTTTGGATACTGCAAGCGATTATCGTTACTGACATCCTGTATGATGACAGGCTCCCCTCCCAGGGCGGAAGCGATGCTTCGGTCTGACATGACCGGGCCTTTGGATAAATAATCGGTACTCAATCCGAAACTGGCCAATGCCTCAAGTTCTTTGGTGGTTTGGTTCAATACGAATATGGTGCACCCTTTTATTTCCAGGGTTGCGACCAGTAATTGACTGAGATGGTGGATCATGATCTCAAGATTATCGGAAGCTGCAATGGCCTTGCTGATAATCTTAAAGGTTTCCACGTCGATTCGGTCTTTACCGTTCATCATAGCCTCCTCTGTTTAGACAAATTCCGGATAACGCTTCATTATCCAATAATCGATTTCAGGCATGGATGCTGTCACGTTACAATGCAAACGGTTACATTACGAAGTGAAGTGATGACTTTGTTGTGAACGCTTTGGGCAAACGCCCGGGTGATCCGATACGGTCTGCAGTTCAGTACCACCACGTCATAGCGATCGTTTTGTACGATTTCGATAATCTCATCGGCGATCTGTTTGGATCTGGGCTTGAAAATGTGACTGACCTGTGTTTCTGAAAATCCACCTTCCAGAAGATATTGCTTGGCCTTATTTAAATCCTTTTCCTTTCCGTTCAGCTCGCCGGAAAGATAATGCATGCTGGTGGTGAGTCTTCCCATGACCGTAGTGGATTCGGTGTCGATTTTCGGCAACGGAACGTAAATGTGCAGAAGGGTAATGGCGCTGCCTTCCCGGTTGCCATAAGTCCGCATCACGAAATCCAATGCGCGCTGATCGATTTCCGTAAAGTTGTAAGGGATCAATATTTTTTGTGTGTCCATAGCGCCCTCCTTTCAAACCCATAGGATTGAATGAAGCTTTGGTGAAAGTTGAAGCACAGGAAGAGAAATCAGCGTGTCGATTCAGCAGCGGAATAGTCGGATCTGAGAAGCAGGATCAGAACAGGCGGTCATTCGAATTGCCGGTGGTTGGTATTCAGCTTTTTCTATCAAAGTAAAGGGTTGACCGTGCAATGTCAAGAAGATCGTGTCGTTGACGATGTGAATGCATCTAAACCTGTGAACACGTAGCTGTATTTAGATCCCGAAAGAGGAGGTAATCGGCAGTTTGATACAAATGGTTGTGCCCTCTGGCCCTGTTTCAGAGACTTCGATGTTTCCCTTATGATCCTGGATGATGCCGTAGCTGATGGACAGCCCGAGCCCGGTTCCACTGCCCACATCCTTTGTTGTGAAGAAGGGGTCGAAAATTTTTTGTACATCCTCTTTCTGGATCCCGCAGCCGGTATCCGATACCAGGATTTCAACATATTTCCCGTTGGATTCTTCATAACGGGTTTCTACAGCCAGCTTCTTGGAAACGGTGGATGTGTCGCCATCGCTTCCCTTCCTCTGCTCAATGGCGTCCCTGGCATTGGTGATGAGGTTTAACAGCACCTGTTCCAGCTGGTTTTCATCACCCCGGACTTCGGGAAGATCGGGGTTTAGTTTTTGATCTATTTCTATTTCCTGAAGACGTAACTGTTCCGCAATCATGAGAAATGCGTTTTCGATTACGTTATTCACATCCAACGCCATAAAATTAGTGTCGGATTGTCGGGAGAAGACGCGGAGGTGGTTGATAATCCGCATCAGGCGCTTGGTGTTTTTCTCGATCAATTCCATTTCTTCATAGAAATCCATTTCAGGCTTAAGTTGCCTCAAAAGCATTTGCGCATGTCCACGAATGACCATCAACGGCTGATTCAGCTCATGGGCGACTCCGGCGGACAGCTCTCCGATGGAAGACAGCTTCGCCGATTGAATAAGTTGGGCCTGGGTTTGTTTTAGCTCTTCATATGCTTCGTTCAATGCAACTTCCGCCTGTTTGCGATTATCTATTTCCGTGGTGAGTAATTTGTTAGCCCCCTCCAGATCCAGGGTACGCCTTTCAAGGTTGTTCAGGTGATCTTTGATCTCCAAATGGAGCTTTATGTTTTCCAAGGCAAAAGCGATTTCTCCGATCATGATCGCTGCGATCTGTTCATCATTGGGATCAAAGAAGACGTGTCCTTCTTTCCGGGATAGATTGATCACCGCAACCAGCGTTTCTTTAATGAATATGGGCATGCTGAGGAATGAAGGAGAACCGTATTTCGGTTCACTGGTACGAAGCGTGCGTTCATCGGTTTCGATATCTTCCACCAGCAGGGTTTGACGGCCGCGAACCACCTGCTCCACAGGTGATCCCTTAATATCCAGGATCGCATTGATTTCAGGAGATGACCTTAATCCCCTCGAGGCAACCAAGCGGAATTTGTCTTGTTCATGTTCGATCCGCATCACCGAGCCGGTTTGTGACCGGGTTACCGCCATGACTTTTTCAAGCAATACGCCCAACAGTTCGTCTATGTCGAAACTTTTCGCCGCAACTTCAATGAGTTCCTTCATAACCAGCAGTTCGTAGACCCGATGTCCCAGTTGGTCGGTGGTATTTTCAAATTTGTTCATCAACCCTTCAAAAGAAACGGTGATCTCATGGAGTTCATCTGTATCTTTTTGAAGCACGGAAGCACTTTCTTCCCCTCCCATCGTATTTTTAACAATAGACGCCATTTTGAAAAACCGTTCGAAAATCTGACGCAGCATCATTAAACCGGCCAGTACCAAAATAAGAATAAAGGCCATGATGATCATTTGAGACGAATCGAGCGTCACACGGTTTTTATTGAAAATATAGGATATGATAAGGAATGGAATCACAAATACGATAGCTTGAACCACCAGGAGTTTTAGCCGGAGGCCCTTTGATGATTTTTGGGCGACAATGCCTGAGTCTGCGGTTGCCATGGAATTCTCCCTCTATACACCCATTTGATGCGGTGTTTCTGTATCGCAGGGGTGTAAATCTTTAGTTAGAAATTACAGAATTTCGAGATTCTAACGATAGTATCGGCTTATTTTCCGTTTTTGTTTAGAGCATTTTCGATTGTCAAAATCGGTTTAAATATTGTCACGGGGCAATGGATTCGGGATGATTTGGTACTCTAATAATTATAATTGAACCGTCACCGTCTGCATTGACCCAATTATTTTGTGAACATGGTAATGGAAGTTGCTAATATCAGAAGGAAAAGTATATTTTAAGTATAAATGGGATGATGTGATTGAGTCAACAAAGAATAGCTATCAAAAAAGTATCAGGTTATTGCCAGGTAAAAACTGTTAATGCTGTGAATTGTTTTGACAGGAGTGATTTAACAGTATTAACTGAAGACTGAAAACTCAAAGCTGAATGCTCAGAGGAGTAGATAATAAAATATTAAATTTATCAGCCTCTTGGACAATTCCAAGGTCCTGACCTTCTCTCATTTTTAATAGAAAATAAAATAAAATAAATCAAATTTAGTAGTTGAAAACTGTTCTAACATATAATATGGACAAATAATCATTCTTGCGCCATGGCCTGAGCCCTACGGATTTAAGGGTATAGAGTATATTGTTATCAGGCCCGTATCCGGCCCGATAGATCGTTTTTTATGGAGAAAGCGGTTTGAAGATCGGGGTAACCCTAGTCAAAGGAGGAGGCAGTTATGGCAGAAGGTGTTGTTAAGTGGTTTAATGATAAAAAGGGGTACGGATTTATCGCCAGAGAGGAAGAGGAGGAGGGAAAGGACTTATTCGTACACCATTCATCCATTGAAATGAACGGTTTTCGAACCCTTGCTGAAGGAGATCGTGTAAGTTTTGATATCAATGAAACAGAAAGAGGGCCTGAAGCAAAAAATGTCAAGAAAGTTTGATACCCCTCCATACTTTTTCATTATTGGCAGGGGACGGTTATAGCCGATATGGTAACAACCTAAAACCGGAGGAGAAAACCAAATGCCGAAATTTTGTGCCAATATCACCATGTTATTTACTGAAGTTCCTTTTGAAGACCGATTCAGTGAAGTCAAAGAAGCCGGATTCAAATTTGTGGAGTATCTGTTTCCATACGATTATAAAGCGAGCGATCTTGTTGACTTGTTAGAGTCGAACGGATTAACACAGGTCCTTTTCAACCTCCCGGCCGGCGACTGGGCAGGGGGCGACCGAGGAATTGCCGGGAATCCGAATCGTGTTGACGAATTTCGAGAAGGGGTGGATGAGGCATTGAAATATGCCAAAGCGCTCGGCGTTGAAAGACTCAACTGCCTTGTCGGAAAGGAGAATGAGGGTGTTTCTTTGACTGAACAATGGAAGACGATGGTGGAAAATATCGCGTATGCTGCGGATAAACTCGCAGCAGCCGGCCATACCTTAGTCCTTGAACCCATCAACACCTTTGATATTCCCGGATTCTTATTGAACACGACTCAAGATGCGCTGAATATAGTCAATGAGGTGAAGGCCAAGAATCTTAAGATACAGTATGATGTCTACCACATGCAAAAGATGGAAGGAAATCTGGTTGCCACCATTGAGTCTTATCTCGATCATATCGGCCACATTCAGATTGCGGACAATCCAGGCCGCCACCAGCCCGGCACCGGTGAAATCAATTATCCCTTTGTTCTCAATGCCCTTGACCGGCTTGGATACGAGGGTTATGTCGGGATGGAATACATTCCGGCTCCGGATACAAAAACCTCTCTGGGCTGGGTCAAGGAACTCGGTTTCGAGTTGTAGATCCGAAATCTTTTTTGGCGAAAATCGGTTTTACCATTGGACTATTAGTATCTTAATTCAGGAATTATTATGGTAAAATTCTTTTCATCCTGCCACCAAGACACTAAGGCACGAAAAAAAATATCT
>CAYSUA010000430.1:0-5580 GCA_964433795.1 uncultured Desulfobacteraceae bacterium
TATCTACTAAAGCCAAGTTGTTGAATGGAATAGGTGTTGAAGGTGAGCCGATTCGTGGATGTATGACTGTCTGAGTGCATTAGGGAGCGTTACAGCGAACAGCATGAGAATGCCGCAATAGGCCATAAATGGTCTCTTTTACTTGATGTTTTGTTTATCTCGATGCCCTGTTCGGTGTTACGCACCCTTATGCGCGAGTTTCATACGTCCGCGAAGCGGGTTATCTTCAATGCCGAATCTGCTCAACTTGGGCATTCTGGATAACCAGATAACATTATATATACCATAAAGTGGAAAACCGTGGCAAAGCCAAGTTGTATAGGTTTAGGGCTCACCTCCGACATGTGTCGATTTCTTCACCGTTGCACCACATACCGGCCATCATATTAAAATCACTAAATATTTTTACGCCAAGCGCCGATATCATTACGGTAGGGTAAAATCAGCGGGCAACTCGATGTGACCTTACCAAATTAGCCATACTATATTGGATGGCTCGTTAGGATGGATGCGTATGAAAGACAACAACGACCTCGATCATCTCCATATTTTGATCGTGGATGATGAAGAACTCATCAGACAATCTCTCCAGCAAACGGTGCATCATGCCGGCTATGAATGTTCGACTGCTCAAGACGGTAAAGAAGCCTTGTCGGTTTTAGATAACCGCAGTGTCGATGTGGTCATTACCGATATTAAGATGGAAGGTATGGACGGAATCGAACTGCTCAAACGGGTCAAAGAAAAACACGATGCCGACGTTATCGTGATGACCGGATTTGCAGGAGATTATGGCTATGAAGAAATCATTGAGACAGGGGCCAGTGATTTCGTCCTGAAGCCTTTGAGCGCCGGAGAACTCATCGTTCGATTAAAACGCGTTCTGAAAGAGCGTTCTTTGAAAGACGAAATGGCAAAGGCACATAAGGAACTCAAAACATCTCACAAGGAACTCGTTCGGACATTGGTGACCCTTATCGAAGAAAAAGATATGCTCATGAAGGGCCATGCCGAACGAGTGGCCGGCAGCGGTGTTCATTTTTCAAGAAAACTCGGTTTTTCCAAAAATGTAATTGAAAAAATCTATTTTGCGGGGCTCCTCCATGATCTCGGCAAAGTCTATTTGCCAAAAAAACTGCTTGAAGCCCATCAACAGGATGAAGCGGATATAAAACGGTTGCAGCAACACCCGGTATTTGCGGAAAAGATACTTTCCAACATCAGTATGTTAAACCACATCCTGCCCATCATCCGACATCACCATGAAGCCTTTGACGGCAGCGGATATCCGGACGGCCTCAAAGGAGACAACATACCGATTGAGGCCCAAATACTAGGCCTTGTGAACAGCTTTGATAACATAATGTCAGCCGGTTCAAACGGCAACAGTCTCAGTGAACAGGAATCCCTCGAGAAACTGGCAAAAAGCGCAAACAGACAATTTGACGCAGGCCTTGTCAACGACTTCGTCCTATTCAAAAAAGAAACGGTAGCTGGTTTAAATGAATCCATGACCGCTGAAGTCTCCAATGAAG
This sequence comes from uncultured Desulfobacteraceae bacterium, assembly GCA_964433795.1. Classification (GTDB taxonomy): domain Bacteria; phylum Desulfobacterota; class Desulfobacteria; order Desulfobacterales; family SURF-15; genus DUZK01. The sequence goes on from CAYSUA010000430.1 coordinate 1,536, forward strand.
CGGAAGAAAAAGAAGCCAAGGGCAGCATCCGCGAAGCCCTCTTTGGAATAATGCAGAAATTTAAAAACGGAGAGATAGAGCTGCCGGTACTGCCGAAAATCGTTCAGGAGATTCAGAGTGTCATCAAAGATCCGGTTTCAACCGTCGACAATCTGGTCCGGGTCATTGAAAGAGACGCGGCAATATCGATCCGGCTGATATCCATTGCCAACTCCCCGATTTACAGGGGGACAGATAAGTATACGACGGTGAAAGAGGCTGTGCCGAGGCTCGGGATTAAGGAGATTCAAAATATCATATCCGCCATCGCCACCAAAAGCCTGTATGAGACAAAGAATGACCATTTTAGAAAGCTGATGGAAAAACTATGGTTCCACGCCCTCGCCTCCGGATATTGTGCACGCGCCATAGCCAAAAACCTGATGTTCGGAGACCGGGACAAGATCTTTTTCATGGGCTTGCTGCACGACGTGGGAAAGCTCCCGTTGTTGAAAAGCTTGTCCGAAGTGTTCTCCGATAACGGATCACCGAACATGGAGGAGGTCGTTTCAAATGTTCAGGCCATTCATTCCAGCTTCGGCGGGATTATGCTGGAGCGATGGGGGTTCGGTAAGGAATATATTGAAATTGCAAAGCAGCACGATAAGGAAGAATTTCCCGACACCACGGATAAAGCCGTCCTTATCGTAAACCTGGCAAACCTCCTGACGCGCAAGCTCGGCTACAGTCTTTTTGAAAACGACATAGATCCATCTGAGACAGAGTCTGCCAAACGACTTGAACTGGGTTCTGAAACACTGGATACCATCTTTGAAAAGACGGAACAGATAATGCAGGATTCCGGATGCTTTAATTGATTCTTTAAAACCTATAGCCGTATCTGCTCCTAAGCCCCTATTAAACCTTCAATTCAGGTTGCTTCCGATCCGATCAAATCAGTTTATGGCGCTTGAATTTCGATATCAGATCCGCATTGGCATCAGCACGCGCCCTGGCCCGCATGGCGTGCGCTTCCATGGGGTTTTTGGGCACCTGGGGCTGTCGGTCGCCCGGCTTGCGCACCAGTGAAAGTGCCTGGTCCGGGCAGGTTGAAACGCACAGCCCGCATCCGATGCAGCGGTCCGCTTCGAGAGCAACCGTTTCCGCTTCAACACCCAGGGCATCCATCTGGCATCGGTCGAGGCACGTTTCACAACCCGTGCAGGCCTCCTGATCCACCGCCACAACAAAGGGCGAGGACGCCATCATTGCCGGCTGGGGATGCCGCTTGAGGTTTAAAAGAATCTGGCAACAGTCTCCACAGCAGCAGCAGATGTTTGTGATATCCTGGCTGTTGCTGGGCTGGAGCACGAGACCGTCCGCCTCCGCCTTGTTGAGGATGTCGAGGGTTTCCTCCAGCGTTATGATCCGGCCCAATCCGTTTCGCTCGTAATAGTCGGCGCCCCACCCGAAAATCAGGCAGGCATCCATCAGCTTGTCGCATCCGCCGTCCTTCAACTGGTGCTCTTTCCGGCAAATGCAGGGAGCCACCAGAAACTTCTTCTGCTCCTTTACCAGGGCCTCGGCCTGTTCATACGGGAGAATCTCCATGCTGGTCTGAATGCTTTTGCCCACCGGGATGGTCCTGAGCGGCGGCAGGTGATCCAGGGCTTCCTTGGCCAGCGCCGGGAAATACTCCTCCAAATCCTTGACAAACTCCCGATCCAGGTCATTGACATGGTATTCCCATATGCCGATCAAAAACTGCGTTGCCATAAACGCCGGCGGCCGGTCCGGGGTTTCGATGCTGAAGATCAACCCCTTTAGGGCCATGTCCTTGAGCATTTGATCGGCTTCCTCAGGGTCCATGCCGGCCCGCTCTGCGATCGACTGGGACGTTTCAAATTTCAAGGTTAACTGTTGAGCAAGTGCTGCTTCCTGGGTTGTGAACAAGCGCTTCAGGATGCGCAGTTCCACCCCGTTGTCGGTAGCAGGATAACCGCCCGGCAAGCTGTCCAGGTGATCCCTCAAGTCCTCATATACAGTATCCATAGTTCTCCCTCAAATATTCGGTTTTCGAATCTATCCACTATACCTTATATATACATAGGTTAAGCGGTTCAGCGTTCAGGGTTTACTTGATAGAATCATCTCAGGGCCGGATTGAACATGGAGACCACGAAGGTGTCTTTATCACTAGTATTCTTATTCTGATGCCGCACCCCTTTGGGAATCACCAGCGCCATTTCGGCGGAATACTTGACTTCGCCGTGCCCCTCGATTGCCATGGTCCCTTCCCCCTCAAGACAAAATACAGCTTCATCCTGTGCGTGGTCGTGCATAGAATGCCCACAGCCTGGCTTTAAAAGCGCCTTGGAAAAGGTGATATCCATCCCGGTGCCCTGTTTTGTTATGATTCGCTGAACCATCCCGCCCCCGGGAAGCTCCTCAATCGGAGTCTCATCCAAAGACAACACATGCACTTTATCTGCTCCCATACCAACTCCTTCCTATATTGTTTCCGATTCTGCTTTTCTCTTTTAAAGATCGCCCGATTGCCATCGATCTTACTTCAACGGACATCGGTTCAAAATGGAGAAGGAACTTGATACTTTTCAGCCAGCCGGCATAGTTCATCGACGGTTGCACGGGTAACCGGGATTCCCTCTTTTTTCCGATTTATTTCAGTGTGGAACTCTTTCTCATTGGGGACAGAGATTTCATCAAAACCATCTGCAAGGGGGCTTTGTTTGAGTTGTTCGATATACCGGCCGATCCTGGATGTAAAATCATCCATTGGGATAAAACCGTTTATCGAGATAGCCACCATGGCATGACCCAGTCCGAGGGGCTTGGATAAATCCGGCGGAACAATGGATCCGGTATCCCGCCCGAATGCGGCTCCGGTCAAAACACCGCAAAGTACGTCAATCATGACGGCGATTCCCGCCCCCTTATAGGCCCCAACAGGTAAAACCGATCCGTCTAAAGCCTTGTTCGGATCTTGTGTGGGCATTCCGTTTTTATCTATTGCCCATCCCTCCGGTATTTTTTTCCCCTCTTTTGCGGCTAAAAACAGATTTCCCCTTGCCACAACGCTGAGCGCCATGTCGAGAACCAGCGGCATTTCGCTGCCGGTGGGAACGGCAATGGCAAAGGGGTTATTCCCTATCCCGGGCTCTTTTCCACCCCAGGGGGCCAAGAGAGGCGGCGTATTGGTGGTGCAGATACCGATCATGTCATGGGGAAGCGCCATCATGGCCCAATAAGCCAACGCACCCAGGTGCCCGCTATTTCGGACACCGACCCATGATATTCCGCTTTTTTTTGCCCTTTCTATGGCCGATTTCATTGCAAATCCCCCGGAAACCTGTCCGAGAGCATTATCGGCGTCAACCAGCAGGGTGGCTCCATTGTCTTTTATGATCTTTAGATCAGGCCGTGTGTTGACAACCTTTCCTTCGATCAACTGAACGTAAACGCCGAGTCTGGAGATCCCGTGGGTGTCGGTCCCTCTCAAATTGGCAAACAGCAGGTTATCTGCGGTTAATTCCGCATCAGGTTCCGGCAGGCCGACTTTTTGCAGGATTCGCTTGCAGAATTCCTTTAACGGATCGGCTGAAATCAACACCGGAGCGTTTGTCTGCTCGGAAGAAATATCATCTTCTTTCATGGTCACCTAAAAGACGATTTGGCATGGAACAGGAATTAGAATTGAAATTTAGAATATCGGATCAGAACTTTTTGTCAATAGAAGGGAAGCTGCAACTATAGTAAAAGCTTTATTATGAACAGCAGGATGTCCTGGAACAACCTAAAATGAAAAAGACCCAGCACTCGACTGGGTCTATAATCCATGGTGGCGTCCCCAAGGAGATTTGAACTCCTGTTGCCGGCGTGAAAGGCCACCCATATAATTCTACCTGTATTTACTTTTCTGTTTCAAACATAGCTGTAAAGCCCCTATAAATAGAGATTGGTTTTTTCTTGACTTACTTCGGTTTATCCCTATATATTAAAAATAGGTTGGAAATAGGGTTGGATAAATATGATACCGGCTTAACCC
>CAYSUA010000431.1:0-5579 GCA_964433795.1 uncultured Desulfobacteraceae bacterium
TTTTCGCTATTGCTTCAGCCCTGGCCACAGGCATACTTCTTCTGGTTCGGACGGAACACGGGGAGAGAGAATAACCTTATTTAAAAACACGGAATTTGGCGTCGCCGTCGCGTTCGATCTGCCGGACCAATTCCACTTCCCAGTCAAGGTAGTCGCGCATCCTCTGCTCTACGAGGGTCTCACTATCATAGGGTTTGTACCAGACATCATCGGTTTTGCAGGCGGCCTTCTCCATGCCCCCGGCAGTGGGCAGGCCGTCCTTGATCCAGGCATGGTTACCCCCGTCGAGAATGCGCACGGTCAAGTGAGGACAGGCTGCCTTTGCTTCTCTAAACGCCAGGTGCGCTAGGAGTCCGTCCGGAGATGTCAGTACAAGCAAGTCTTTTTCCTGAATTCGAGCCAGACAGGATGCCAGCCGCGATCTCACGCCCCACCAGGCGCCGGGGATATGACGATCTCTGTACTGAAGACTGGTGGATAGATCCACCACAGCCACCGGATCACCGGAATCGAGAAACGCTCTGAGTTCCATGGGACTCAACGACGCCCCTTTTTCGAAACCGAGAATGTTCTTTTCATATCGGCCCCGGATTAAAGGCGCATCGCCGATTCCGCCATCCAGCACATAAACGTCGGTCCATCCCATCTGAACCAACCAAGAAGCGGTCATTAATGCCCGCACCTCGGTGTCGTCGGTCAGCACCACACGCGCATTCCGCACAGCCATATATTTATCGGTTGCCTGGACGAGCTGCCCGCCCGGCGCATTGCGTGCTCCGTTTAAGTGGCCGGCCTCATACTCCTCCGGCAACCTGACGTCCAATATGTAGAGCGTGCAGACTCCGGCGTCTTCTCTCCAGGAGCCCAGAGTGTCGCGGTCCACCTTTTTTACGCCGAATCTTTTCGCCGCCCGGTCCGAACAGGTCCGGGCTTTTGCAAGTCCGTCAGCTGATGGAGGGGGGGCCTTTCGGTTCTGCCCGCGTTCCAGCTCAAAGCCCGCAAGCACCCAGCCCATGGTGCCGCCCTTGAGGGCTGCCACCGGATTCGGTATGCCGGCATTGATCAGGGACTGCGCACCGATTATGCTTCGGGTCCGCCCGGCGCAGTTAACCACAACCAGGGTTTCCGGATCCGGGGCCATATCGTGCACGCGATAGACCAGTTCCGCACCCGGTGTGCATATTCCAGCCGGGATATTCATGCGGCTGTATTCCCCGATGGGCCGGGAGTCCAGAATGACCGGTTTTTCGCCCGCTTCCAGCTTTGCTTTTAACTCTTCAGGCGTGAGCCGGGGCGTATCATAAGTCGATTCGACAAACTCCCCGAAGGCTTTGCTGGGCACGTTCACCCCGGAAAACAGCTCGAAGCCCGCGGCACGCCATCCGTTGATGCCGCTTTCCAGGATCGAGATGTCCGCGTATCCGAAACCGGAGAGGCGTTCGGCCGCCTTTTCAGCCAGCCCCGGCTCATCGAATGGGCCCTCATCCATCAGGATGATTCGCGTGTCGAACCGCGGCACCAGATCGCCCATCATGAGTTCCATGCGGCTCAGGGGAACACAGCATGCGAAAAGCAGGTGTTGTTTTGAAAATACACCCTCTTCGCGCACATCCAGAAGCGCCAGTTCCCTGCCGTCATGCAGCATTGCTTTGAGTTGCGCCGGAGTGATCGTCTTCATTTTACTGCTACCCAATCGAATATTTTTCAATTAACCACAATGCGCCGGCAGCGGCGGGCAATACGCCCAGATGAGCTTGAGCGGTTCATCGCCGATGTTCTCCACGCGGTGCGTTTTGCCCATGGGTGAATAAAAGGCAGTCTCCGGACCGATCTCCCATTCTCCCTCTCCCTCGATCACGATCTTGGCATGCCCGCTGATGAGGAATAAAACCTCTTCGGATTCCTCGTGCATGTGATCGGGAATCATGCTGCCGACTTCGGTGATGTTCATCCCCATGGAGACATTTTTAACCCCGCCGTCCTTGGGGGCCAGCAGGAGTTTGGAAATCCGCGGCGGCGTTCGAAATTGACCCTCGACATCCGATGCTTTTACAAAAGGTGGCTTATTCATTGCTTTCATCCTCCTTTCTTCACCATCTCTTCTTCAATTCTTTTAACCAGTTCAAGGGCAAAATGCCCCAGATCGTTTTCGGTAAACGATTTCATTGTGCCGGCGCAAACCGTCCGGATGGCCACATGCATCCATTCTTCAGGCACATCCAGCTCCGACAACTTTTTCCGTACCTTCACCGCCGCCTTGATACCTTCCGTCGATCCGATCTTGTTGATCTTTTCCACCAGGCCGGCATCGCCCCGAACGACTTTATGGAATCCCGGCAACTGTTCCCGGATAAGATCAAACCTGCTCGCATCATCGCAGTCGACCACGACAATACCCGGCTCCCCCCGTGATATGGACATGGCATGACCGATAATTTTTGCATCGACAATCCATATCTCTTTTTTATTTTTTAAAAAGGCGAGATCGATATGGGCCGTGGTGGCCATGTTCAGTATGATGGTCCCCGCCCGAACGACATTTAAAAGCTTCTCAACGGTTTCATTCACCACGGGTGTCGGCAGCACCACAGCCACCAGGTCCGCTTTATTTGCACGGTCCAGGCTGTCGGACGGCACACCCCCCACCGTTTCCGCCAGCCGAGAGGTCTTTTCAGGATCGATATCGATGATAATTTTATTGGTGCTCTTTAGCAGCTGCCCTGCCACTACCGAACCCATCCGTCCGGCCCCCACAACCGCCATACAAATAGACATGTTCCGGTTCTCCTCTAAACGGTGTCAATCATCTTCATCACTCATAAACCTGTCCCAATAGCCGGCAAACTGATCGGTACGGACGATGGTCTCAAGGAGTTGAGGCGAACACATCCGCTCGGCATACGGTCCGGGCTCACCATGTTCTTTCAAGTAGGCGACGGCTTCGTGCATGGCCTGAATCGCCACCCGGAACGGTTGCGTCGCCATCAGTGTCATGGAATAGCCGATCTCATTAAGAATCTGCAGACCGCTTTTGCCTTTTTCGGGTTCGGGCAGTCCATTAGCGATCAACGGCAATGAAATGGCTTCCCGGATGGCTTCGAGCTCTTCGCGTGTTCGGGCACCTACCAGAAAGATGGCATCGACACCGGTCTCCTCATAGGCACGGGCGCGCCTCAATGCTTCCTCAAGTCCCATGGAACGAAGTGTATCGGTACGACCGATGATGACCAGTTCTGGATCCTCGCGGGCTTCCACGGCAGCCTTCAACTTCCCGCACATCTCTTTAATCGAAATGGCTGAGGTGCCTTGGGTGCCATAGGGGCGGGGAAGATCCGTATCCTCCAGCGTGAGGGACGCCACCCCGGCGGCTTCGAATTCACGGATGCTGCGCATCACGTTCAATGCATTGCCGAAACCGTGGTCGGCATCAACATGAATGCTCAGTAACGTACTGTCCACAATCCGTTTTGCCAGTTGTGCCACCTCGGTCATGGTTACGAGAATCAGGTCCGGTACACCTTGAAGTGATGCAGCCGATACAGATCCGGACAGCAATGCAACTTCAAAACCGGCCAACTCGACGATTCGGGCCGATACGGCCTCAAAAACCGTCGGCAACAACACCGTTTCATCCCCGTTTAGAATAGATCTGAGTCGTTCTCTGCGCGCTGAAGCCTGCATGTTCACTCTCCCTTCTGAAATATCTTAAACCCTTGATCGTAAATAAAACACTGCCTCGCTCGGCCGGCGGATGTCGGACCGGTTGCCGGGCAACTGTCTGAGCCCCTTAGGCCGCGTTGAGTCCGCCGTTCCTAAATCGCGAATATATGCCGATATGTTGCGATTTCCTCAGGCCATATGCTCAAGCAACGGGCGGCGGCGGACTCTATGGGGCCTTAGCGGCGAGTTTTGTCCGGCATAAGGGCCGATACCCGCCGGTCGAGGGAATCCCACACCTTGAATCATCTGAAGAAGCGCCCGCCGTTGAGATAAACGGTCTGGCCGGTGGTGTAGGCGTTTCCTGCCAGAAAGACCACGGCTTCGGCCACCTCTTCGGGCCGGCCGAGTCTGCCCATGGGAAGACGCTCCTTCTTTATTTCCAAACCCCGTATCATATCCGTCTCTATCAGGGAAGGCGCTACGGCGTTTGCGGTAACACCCTCCTTCACCAACTGAGCGGCATAGGCACGGGTCAGGCCCTCCAACCCGGCCTTGGAAGCTGAATAGTGGAGTCCGACGATCCCCCCGGTTTGTGAAGCACCCGAGGAAATGTTAATGATCCGGCCCCAACGCCTTTTTCGCATTCCGGGGACGATGGCCTGGGTTACGAGAAACACCGACTTGAGGTTCATGTCCAGTACCTGGTCCCAATCGGATTCCGTTATTTCATCCATGGATTGAGGCCTTGCTATGGCTGCGTTGTTGACGAGAATATCAACAGCCCCCAGTTCGTTTTCCAGGGTTCCAATCATCCCGGTGATGTCGCCGGCTTTGGAGACATCGGCCTGCAGCAGAATCCCGCGCCGACCGGCGGTATTAATTTGCTCCAGCGTGATCCGGGCCTCTTTCTCATTTTTTAGAAAATTCACGGCAACGTCCGCACCGGCCTTAGCCAGCTCGATGGCAACGGCCCTTCCGATGCCTCGACTCGATCCGGTAACCAAAGCGACTTTTCCGCGCAACTCGGACATATCGCTAAACCTCCTATTTCCCCTTGAATTCGGGTTTCCGTTTTTCAAGAAAGGCCGCGAGCCCTTCCCGGTGATCCTGGGTGTAGGTGGTAAGCATAAACTGGTCTGCATCCATGTGGATACCTGACCGGTCATGTGCTTGGAATACCATGTTGACCGCCTGTTTCGTCATGGCCACTGGGATGGGCGGTTTTTCGAGCACCTTGTCGGCAAGGGAAATAGAAGCTTCCAGTGCCGAGCCGTCTGACACCACCTGGTCGGCAAGCCCCCACAGGGCGCACTGTTCAGCAGGGATGCGCTCAGCTAGGATAATCATTTGCTTGGCTTTTGCCGGACCCGCCAGATGCACCAGTCTGGGAATAGATCCCCAGCTGTAATTCAACCCCAGATCAATCTCAGGAACGTGCATAAAGGCGGCGCAGCCCATGATCCTCCAGTCGCAGGATATGGCAAGGGAAACACCGCCGCCAACGCAAAAACCCTCCAGAGCGGCGATGGTTATCTGTGGTGCATCCTCCAAGGCGTCACATACGGCGCGCCCGAGCCATACACGCTCACGACGCTCCTCCGCACTGCCTGAAAGCATTTTTTGAACTTCCGGATCTTTAAGATCCAGGCCGGCGCTGAACATGCCGGTTCCGCCGGTGAGAATGACAATCCCGGTCTCCGGGTCGTCCTGAAGGTTCAGCGCCAAATTCCTGAGCTCCCGGAGCAGGCGAATCGAAAGGGTATTCAGCGCTTCCGGTCTGTTCAGAACCACCGTCATGATCGCCCCCTCTTTTCGCACGATTAAATCCGTATATTCCATCATATTATCCTTTGACATCAATCGAGTGGTTCTAATCCATCAAAAACGATTTGAGGATCAAATTCTATTATGCGGTTATG
>CAYSUA010000432.1:0-5570 GCA_964433795.1 uncultured Desulfobacteraceae bacterium
CGGTTGAGGCCATTGAGACGGCAGAAGGCGATGACGATTCCATCAGCCGTATCGATCAGGAACTATGTGTGGAGTGCGGTGTCTGCCTGAGGGCCGAGGTCTGTCCCACAGATGCGATTTACATGCCGGAGCTTGAGTGGCCGCGTCTGGTGAGGGAAGCGTTCAGCAATCCCAAGGCGGAACACCGGGGCTCCCGGGAGATGGGCCGGGGCACGGAAGAGATGAAAACCAACGACGTTACCGGTTTATTTCCCCACGGGGTGGTGGGGATGGCCCTGGAACTGGGACGACCGGGAGTTGCAACGTCTTTTACGGATGTTCAGACCATGGCCATGGCGCTGGCAAGCCAAGGGGTTACGTTTGCCACGCAGAATCCCGTCACCAGCCTCATGCCGGATCCTAAAACCGGAGAACTGGAACCTGAGATTTTGGATGAGAGGGCCCTTTCGGCCATCATCGAATTCATCATACCGGAAGACCGGCTGGGAGAGATCCTTGCGACCGTCATGCAGGCTTCTGAAAAGATCGATACGGTATTCGCCCTGGATTTGATCAGAAAGCTTGACAAGGATGCCGTTTCCGGGATGCTGAACACGGTCCAATCGTCCGGGTTCAGCCATCGGCCCAACAACAAAACCAATATCGGCCTGGGACGGCCGCTGAAAACGGAGGAATAGCATGACCCACACACTCCATCGAATGGGAAATACGGACAGTCTCTGTGAAGATTATGTTTTGCTGGTTTTGCCGGCCCGGGGGATCAACCTGGAGGGTTCCGAAGAGAAGATGAAGCAGATTTGGGAGGTGATCTCCCATTATGAAGACGGGCTCACCAACTACGGCAACCTGACCGACGGAAACAGTCATCGGTCCGGCCTCGAGACCTTTAAGCAGGTCAACAGCCGGATCAGTCATGCGGTGTTTAAGGACCGGGAGTCCATCAAGGCGTGTTTGAAGGAGATAAAGGAAGCCGATTTCGGCATATCCATGATCGTCTCGGGCATCGAGGAAGAAGTCCACAAGGTCTGCGACGAAATCGGGCTCACGCCCCATACGGCTAACTACTCATTGGGATTTCACGGGAAAACGGAAAAACTGCCGTCTCAGCCGGTGCTCGAAATCACCACCATGTGCGGTCATGCCCTGGTTTCGAAAAACCTGGTGGGGAAGATGGTGGAAGACATCAAAAACGGCGAAAAGACTGCTTCGGACGCCGCGATTGAATTGTCCCGGCAGTGCGAGTGCGGGATATTCAGCCCCCACCGGGCTGAGCGGCTTTTGGAGCGGATGGCCGAAACCAAACCCGGATAAATCCGCCTGATGGAGGCGGGCAAGCCGGCAAAGTGCCCAAAACAATTTGCCACGAAGTCACAAAGACACAAAGAAATAACAATTATGACTCTAACCCCGATAAACGGGATAAGTGCCTTCACCAAATTTTTTCTTGTTAATAAAAAACAAGTAAAAAATTTCTAAGGCACTAATACGGTATGCCGGTTATCGATAATGTCTATTGGAGGAGTTTATGACTGTGCATGATATCGCAGTGATTGGGGGCGGAAACGGTTCCTTCACCATGGCCGGTGACTTTGCGCTTGCAGGTTATCGGGTTCGCATGTGGAGCGATGCGCCGAAACGGCATAAAACGCTGTTTCAGACGAAAACCATTCATCTGGAGGGCATCGGGCGCCAGGGAGATGCCAAAATTAATGTGGTAACTGCGGACGTGAAAGAAGCAATAAAAGGCGCTGATGTCATTTTCTCTTCCATGCCCGCCTTCACCCAGGAAAAAGTCGCAAACATCATCGGCCCACATATTGAAGCCGGGCAGATCATCTTCTTATCCCCCGGATCCCTCGGCGGTTATCTGTTCGGGAAAATACTGTACGATAACGGATGGTGGAAAGACGTATCCATTGCCGAACCGGGAACACTTCCGTACCTGACCCGAAAGATCGATTCCAATGCGGTACAGGTGAGTGGATTGGCGGTTCGACTGCCGGTGGGTGTATTTCCCGCCAAAAAAACGGAAGAGACGATTTCTTCCCTCAAGGCGCTTTATCCTGCGGTTCATCCTGTTGAAAATGCGTTATCGATTGCGCTTTTGAATGTGGGTCCCGTCATTCATTCCGTTCTCTTTCTTTTGAACACGGGACCCATTGAACACCTTCCCTCATGGGACATCCACAACGAGGGGACCACGCCGTCGGTAAAGAAGCTGATCCTGGCACTCGATGAGGAACGGATTGCACTGCGTGAGGCGTTGGGATTTACGTCCCATCACTATCCCTTTTCCGACCATTACGATCAAAACAGCGAAAACGAGTGGATGTACGGACGGAAGGCCCATACCGATCTGGTCAAGAGTGAAAAGTGGCGGGAATCGCTGACTTTGGAGCACCGGTACATACATGAAGACGTCAAATGCAACCTGGCCCTGATAGCGTCCATCGGGGATTACTGCCGGGTCGAGACCCCCATTGCCGATTCCCTCCTGACACTGATCGGGATGATCTCAGGTGAGGACTTCGCTAAAACCGGCCGGACCCTGGCTTCCATGGGCATAGCGGATCAGACCCGCGAGGAGTTGTTTAATATTCTACAAAACGGCTTCTGATTTGATTTGTGAAAAACGAGGTTTGAAATAGAAGTCGTTTTACCCTGCCTCTGAAATTGATTTCATTGATACATGCATTCATTGGGTTGATTATTCTGATAATAACAAAACTCTATTTGATTTAAATTGTCTGGATTTGCGAAGCCTTGTTTTTCAAAATTCAACAGATGGTTTAGTTCATGACCCAAAACTACTTGATTAACAATTATTTTATCATTCAATCTTTTGCCTATAACCCATATTTCATTATTTCTGGTTGCATATCCCTGTACGGGCGATCCAAAAGCTGATGCATATTGCCAATTGAAATCATGCCGGTTGCCGACAATATGTATTTTAATATTTTTTAGCTCTACAACCTCGTATAGGCCCGGCGTTTCCGGATAAGATTCAAAAGCTTTTTGGGTTAGTCTAAATCCCTGTTGTCTGTAATCAGTTCCAAATGGAGTGCATGCTATTATTCCTGTCATCAAAATGAGACAAGTTATTAAAACATTTGGAATATAATTCAGCTGATGCATGTGATCTTTTTGCCTTTATTATCATCCCCTTCTTAATCTGAGAGTAACAATTCAATATTGTTTGTCAAAGAATATATAGACATGCCTGCATGAAAGCAGCAGGCACCCGTTTTCATGATTTGAAATGGCATTGTTGATATATTCAGATCAGTGAGGGTTCAATAATTGGAGAATTATCTTAAAATTCGATTTCAGTCGTAAATATTCAAATCAGGATATAATTTTTTTGCACAATCAGGGCAAATACCGTGGGTGAATTCAGCTTCTGAGCGAGTCCCTTAAACAATAGCGACAGGTCTATCATGGACTGTTCCTCCGGCTCGGTCGTGATGACGATGAATAGGCAGGCTGTCAAGCCCTCTTCAACGCTTCCTTTACCCTCTCGGGTGTCATGGGAAGTTGAAACACAGCAGCGCCGACGGCATCGTGTATGGCCGTTGCAATCACCCCGCCCATGCCGATGATGGCCGGTTCCCCGCCCCCCTGGGGCGGAAGATTCGGGTTTTCCAAAATAACCGTTTCGATCTTGGGCAGCCAGGAAAATGTCGGTATGGCATAGGTATCGAAATTAAGATCAAAAAGCTCACCGTCCTTAAAGTGTATTTCTTCGGTCAGCGCATATCCCAGTCCCATGGTGATACAACCTTCCATCTGCATTTTCGCTCCTTCGGGGTTTACCACAACTCCAATATCCTGAGCGCAAACCACCCGCTTGACATCCACGTTTCCGCTGCCTTTATCCACTTCCACTTCCGCCATGAACGCCACATATGTGCCGGCATCGATTCCGCAGGAAATTCCGTACCCTCGGCCGCTGGGTGTCTTGATGGGCTGCCATCCAAATGTTTCTGCCGCAGCCTTCAACACGTTGATCATCCGTTTGTCCTTCAGGTGCTTGAGACGAAACTGGAGCGGATCCGCACCGGCTTTGGAAGCCATCAGATTCAAATGCAAGTCTCGGGCATAGGTGTTGGTGTTGTTGGCCGGTGCTCGCCATGGGCCGATATCGAAGGGATGATGTTTCCTGGCGCGGCCACGCCACCGGCCGTGGACAGCTTCCTTGTGATGCGGAACCTCGTAGAACTGTTTACTTCCCCTCATGCCCGCGTAGTAGACGTTATAATCCCAGAGGGCGATGGCGCCGGTGCTGTTGAGCCCGGATTTGATTTTAACAATGGCTGCCGGCCGAAAGGTGTCGTAAAAAAACTCTTCCGCTCGACTCCAAGCCACCTGAACCGGTTTGCCGGTGCGTTTCGCCAAACGGGCCGCTTCCAAAGCCTGCCGGGAGGCTGACTTTCCTCCAAACGCACCCCCCACATAAGGCGTTATGACGCGGACAAGATCCGGGGAGAGGTTTAACGTCTCTGCGACGATCTCCTTAACCCTGAAGGGGGTCTGGGTTGAGGCCCAGACCGTTATTCTTTTTCCTTCAATTGCGGCGGTGGCGGCATGGGGTTCCATTGGGGCATGTGCCACATAACTGTTAAAATAAGTCTCCTCAATGACGTCTGAAGCGAGTTTTTCGCCGGTCTTCAGGTTTCCACCCTCGGAAGCGATTTCCGGATTCGGGGTCGATTTCAGCAAATGATTAAAAATTGTCTTGTCGTCGATACCGGTTGTGGGTCTGTCGAATTGGGCTTTGATTTGCGTCAGGCCTTGTTCAGCCACATCGGGACGCTCATGAAGAACGGCGATAAAATCGCCTTCTTTGACAATATGAATGCCGTCTATCTTTTTTGCCGGATCGGTATCCGCCTTAATCAATTTAGCCCCATGGGCCGGCGGCCTGAGTATTTTGGCGTAGAGCATCCCGGGAAACCGTATGTCGCCGGAAAATTTGGCTGCTCCGGTTACTTTTTCAACCGCATCCCGCCGCGGAAACGATTTCCCCATGGTTTCAAACTCAGAAGACGGTTTTAAAGGGGGCACATCGTTTAAATGTTTTTCAATGATATTTCCTTTGGTGAGTTCCCCGTAGGTTACGCGGCGGTTGGGTTTTGACTTGTCGGAGACGAATCCGTTTTCGGTCATCAAACGACCGACAGGGGACTTCAGATGCGCTGAAGCCAATTCTTTTAATACCCCTCTGGCCTCGGCGGCAGCCTCGCGAAGAAATATCCCGAAATGGCGGATGGAAAGGGAGCCGAAGGTTCCGGCATCCCACGGGCAAAGATCGGTATCCCCCATAACGATATCCACCGAGTCATAATTTACATCGAGTTCTTCCGCCAGCAATTGAGGTATAGACGTCATGGCTCCCTGACCCATCTCGATTTTCCCGGTATACAGGACGATTCGGTTATCGACCCCGATTCTCAAAAACGCGTTGAAATCGGTGGGGATCCTGGCGCCGAGAAAACCGGCACGGGGCATACGGGCCAAAGCATAGCGATCCAAGGCATTGAAATAGACTACGATCCCTCCGCCTAAAA
>CAYSUA010000433.1:0-3231 GCA_964433795.1 uncultured Desulfobacteraceae bacterium
CCCATGAAGAGATTTCCACATTTAACGCCAAATACAACGGATTCAGGCAGTTCGATGACTGTATCGGTACCTGCCGATTTACGGCACCGGCTCCTAAATATGCTTTGGAGTGTTTCAATGCTGCCACGGGATGGAACTGGACCCTTGAGGATATTTTTACCTTGGGCCTCAGAATCATTAATTTACTTCGGGTCTACAATTTTAGACACGGGTTGGATATCGACGTGGAAAGGCCTTCTGTCCGGTACTCATCCCCTCCGACGGACGGACCGGCAAAAGGGGTTGACATCATGGCGAAGTGGGATTTCATGGCGAAAAACTATTATACCCTCATGGGCTGGGATCCCGAAAACGGAAAACCCCTTCCCGAGACATTGGAGAAATACGGTCTTCAAGATATCATCAAGGATCTGTAATGTGAAAGGAGAAATTGATGGCAGACCATAAAATTGTGATGGGTAAATTTTCGACTCAAGCGACCGCCGTTTGGGGCGAACCATTATATTTAGAGAAAAAGGCCTTCGAAAAAATGGGGGCATCCATTGTCGAAGCAGATGGCAGCAATGAAGAAACCTTTATTAAAGCCGCTGAAGACGCCGATGCGTTGTTGATTCATGGCGGCGGGGTTAATGTCAACCGGAAGGTGATCGAATCGCTAAAAAAATGCAAAATTATTGCGCTGCCTACTGTCGGATTCGACAACATCGATATAGAGGCAGCCTCAGAACACGGAATATGGGTCACCAATACGCCGGATGTGTTCATCGAAGAGGTGGCCGATCACACCATGACCCTGCTTCTCGGTTGTTGGCGACGTATTATCATACAGGACCAGTTGGTGCGCACCGGTCGCTGGATGGAAGCCCGCCCCATGTGGAACCGGTATCCGAGGTTGTACGGAACGACTCTGGGATTTGTGGCATTCGGCAATATTCCCCGTGCCGTTTCCAAACGGGCGCAGCCGTTCGGAATCCATATGCTGGCCTATGACCCTTATGTCAGTGAGTTGGACATGAGCGATTACGGAGTGGAACCGGTTACCGATCTCTCGGAGCTGCTGGCCCGATCCGATTACGTGTCCGCACATCTGCCGTCTTCATCGGAAACCGAACACATGATCGATGGAGAAGTGTTCAAGCAGATGAAAGAAACGGCCATCTTTTTAAACACGGGTCGCGGTGCAACGGTGGATGAAACAGCTCTTATTAAAGCACTTCAGGAAGGTTGGATCGCCGGTGCCGGGCTGGATGTGTTCGAAAAGGAACCGATCGAGCCGGATAATCCCATGCTTAAGATGGATAATGTTATCCTGACCGCTCACGGAGCCTCTGCATCCTCGAGAATGCCGGTGGACGCGCGCAAACGGGCGGCATTAGAGATTACAAGGGTCCTTAAGGGAATGCCGCCGATGAATCCGGTGAATGAAACCGGTGATTGATCCGTTTCAAGGATTATTTCTTCTAATTGAAAATGGCTTATCGGTCCGATATAAATTTTGGATCGATAAGCCATTATTTTTTACTAGCAAGATTTGGCTCGGCATTTATTCTATCGATACGTCAAAAATCCCTCTAAAATCCATATGTTATCTTTCAATTTCTATTGACAACCGGATTCGGTTCAGTTAGTCGATGGGTGGTTATTTGGATATTCGGCGTGCTGATTGTGACGTTCAAGAAGGAGATGTTCCATGCAGAAAGAAGTGCCATCCCACGCACAGGTGGTCGTCATCGGCGGCGGAGTCATCGGTTGCAGCACCGCCTATCATCTTGCCAAGTTGGGCGTGAAAGACGTGGTCGTGCTGGAACGAAAGTCCCTGACCAGCGGTACCACCTGGGCTGCGGCCGGGTTGTTGATCAACCTGCGCGGTACACCGGAATTGTCCGGGATGGCCCGGTACGCTATAGAATTGTATAAGGAGATCGAAGCGGAGACCGAACAACCCAGCGGTTACATCAATACCGGCTCGCTCCTCATAGCCACCAATGAAGAACGCCGACTTGAGTTCGAACACTTATTGACTATGTGTCAGACCTTCGGCATTGAAATACGGCGTATCAATCGTGACGAGCTAATGGAACTCTGGCCCCCTATCTATGCCGACGACATTCTGAGCGCCTACCACATGCCAAATAACGACGGCGTCGTCAATCCCGTTGACACGACCATGGCCCTGGCCATCGGCGCACGTAAGCATGGGGCCAGGATTTTCGAAGAGACCGAGGTGCTGGACTTCGACATCGAAAACGGCTTGGTAAAAGGAGTGCGCACGGACCGGGGCGACGTCAGGTGCGAATGCGCGGTGCTCTGCACCGGCATGTGGAGCCGCGACCTGGCCCGCAAACTTGGCATATCCGTGCCCTTGCATGGTGCCGAGCACATGCACTTCACTACCCTGCCCATGAAGGGCGCATACAAAGGAATGCCGATCCTGCGCGATTGGGACGGTCCCCTGTACTTTCGCGAGGAAGTAGGCGGCCTTTTAATCGGGGCGTTTGAACTGAAAGCCAAACCTTACGGCATAATGGTCATGCCCGCGGACTGGAAGTTCCGGGAATTGCCTAACGACATGGAGCACCTCGAACCGCTTTTTCAAAACGCCCTCCACCGCGTCCCGGCCCTGGAAGAGACCGAAGTTCGTCATTTTACCACTACGGTTGAAAGTTTCACCCCCGACAACCTCTACATCTTGGGCGAGGCCCCGGGTCTGAAGAAATTATACACTGCCTGCGGCATGAACTCATCCGGCGTCATCGGCGGAGCCGGAGTCGGTAAAATGATGGCCGAATGGATCACGGCCGGGTACCCCACCGGCGGAGACATCTGGGAACTCGACATTCGCCGCTGTTTCAGATGGCAGATGAACCGCAATTATCTGCGCGACCGGGCAGTAGAAGCACCCGGTAACCTCTGGGCCAACCACTGGCCGTACAAACAGTGGGAATCTGCCAGGTCCGTACGCAAGTCGGTTCTTCACGACCGCCTGGCCGCAGCCGGGGCCTGCTTCGGCCAAGTGGCCGGTTGGGAACGCGCCAATTGGTTCGCGCCCAAGGGTGTTGAACCCAAATATGAATATTCCTGGCTGCGTCAGAACTGGTTCGAATACGGGGCGGCTGAACACATTGCCGTGCGTGAAGGAGTTGGCATTTACGACCTGAGCAGCATGGCCAATTTCTTGATGCAGGGGCGGGACGCCCTATCGGTTCTGCAACATATCTGCGGCAACGACAT
>CAYSUA010000433.1:3241-5563 GCA_964433795.1 uncultured Desulfobacteraceae bacterium
AAGGTGGTCTACACCCAAATGCTCAACGAAAGAGGAGGCATAGAAGCAGACGTCACAGTTACCCGACTTGAGGAAGACAAGTTTTTCATCGTCACCGCTGGAGCCACCGCCGTCCGAGACTTCGACTATATTCAAAGACACATCCCCGAAGGGGCGCACGTCTTTCTGGTGGACATGTCCTCGGCCTACACCATAATCGGGATTATGGGCCCCAAATCCAGGGACCTGCTATCGAAAATCTCCTTGGCCGATCTTTCCAACGAAGCCTTTCCATTCGGTACGGCGCAAGAAATAGAAGTGGCCTATGCCACGCCGTTGGCGATTCGCATGTCTTTCGTCGGAGAACTGGGTTGGGAACTTTATATGCCCCCGGATTTCGCAGTGGGAGTCTATGACACGCTGGTGGAGGCCGGCAAGGAGTTCGGCCTCAAGCACGTGGGCCTTCATGCCGTCGATTCCCTCCGTCTTGAAAGGGGCTTCCGCCATTGGCCTTCGGATATCTGCCCGGATGATACGCCTTTTGAAGCCGGCTTGGGTTTTGCTCTCAAGCTGGATAAAGGCGACTTCATCGGGCGGGATGTCTTGCTCAAGCAAAAGGAGGAAAACCCCAGGCGCAAACTATGCATCTTCACCATGGAAGAAACGGAGCCGCTGCTCTATCATTGTGAACCCATCTACCGGAACGGTGAGCTGGCAAGCCACATCACCCACGGTGCCTATGCCCACAAACTGGGCTGCGCCATCGGTATGGGGTATCTCGAAAAAGAAGACGGCATCACAGACGAATGGATCCTGGAAGGCAAATACGAAATCGGCTACATGGGCAACCCCCATCCTGCCAAAGTGCACCTCGAGGCCCCTTACGACCCCAAAGGCGAAAGAATGAAGATGTGAGCCAAATTCGGCATTGACTGGAGTATAGTGGATATCCTTTATTTAGCGGATTCGGGCATCCGAAGGGCTGCCGCTTCTTTTTGTGCTCTGGTTCGTATCCCGGTCAACCAGGAGCATAAACAGGCGGTCATAAGCCCTGCGATACCCAAATAAAAAGCCTGTTGATAGCTTCCCAGCACATCGAACATCCAGCCTCCCCACCACGGGGCTATCGCCATTCCCAGCCGCTGGAGCATTTGAGTCGCCCCCATGATTCTTCCCTGTTGCTCTCCCTCAAATAGGTCCGCTGTCATGGCAAAAAACATGGGACCACGGATGGTGTAGCTGCCGCCGAATATAATGACAAACATCCACAGCATGACGACATTTTGAGTGCTTTGGATAGCGGATAAAATGAGTATGCCGAAGCTGGTGAGAACATACGCAACGGTCATAACGATTAATCGAGGGATCTGGGGCGACCAGTCGAAAATACTCAACAAACCCGTTCGGTTCGATGAATCCCTCATGGATAATCTGTTGAAATCCATCCAAACACCGGTGTGGCAATTGCAGCAGCCAGCATTAAATTGCCCCAAACATGTGCCACCTGTCCGGCGGTATAACCGACATCCTGAAGGTGTGTTCCGAAATGATAGAAGGCCAGCTGAGCCCCCATGGGGGTAATAAATTGGGCAATGGACAGGGTCCAGAATTGATGGGTACGGATGGCTTCCGGCAAGGTGGTGGCGATGACTTGAGACCGGTATTCCTCCTGATGCGGGGTCTTGCTTGATGATTCGGTGTCTTTTCTTGAACGGAATCGAAATCCGTCCGGGACCGATCCGCGGTCTTCGGGGCGTTGAACAAAGAAAAGCGCAGCCCACGGAGATATGAGTACGGTGCAAAGTATACCGAGAAATACGAAAGTCCCGCGCCATCCCCATGTGTTCATGACCTGTTCTATGGGGCCGGCAAAAAGCTTGCTGGCGCCGACTCCGATAAAGGCAAGGGTCAGTGCCGTCCCGCGATACTTCTTAAACCAATTGCTCAAAACGATAGTGATGGGCATGATGCCGACAAATGACGAAAAGAAAGATGTCAGGATTCCAAAGGTGACATAAAACTGCCAGGTGTTGTTGATGAGAGACACCGAGCAGATGGCCAGGCCGTGAAAAATACCCCCGATGCTGATGACAACCCGGGAACCGTAACGGTCGCTCAGGTAACCTGCCAGGGTTCCGGATATTCCGGCAATGGCACAGGAAATGGATATCCCCAGAAACGCTGCGGCTCGGGAGACACCGAATTCCATTAAAATGGATTTCATGAATATAGTTATGGTTTGTGCGGAGAGACTGAATGCCATAAAACCAAGAAGAGACACCCCGATAATTATCCAGCCGTAATATTGAAAGAATTCCAAATTTAGACGAAATTTCATAATTA
>CAYSUA010000434.1:0-3487 GCA_964433795.1 uncultured Desulfobacteraceae bacterium
CGATTCCTGAAGGTATCCATGGTCGGAAACGGTATTTGTTTAAAGGCACACTTTTTCTCCAAGGTGCTCAGAATAAGCGAGCGGATCGGATCGAATTCATCGTGACGATACAGATGAACCACATCATAGAGATCCCTGGGGCGCTCACGTTCCGCCAGTGCTCTGATCTTTTCTGCAAAAACTTCCTCAAAACAGTAGCTTTTTATTCGGATGCCGTCAGCAGGCAAATCAGAATAGGGATGATGGACTCCTCGGACAACTGGATCCATAACCAGAATTTCATCGGTGGTCAAATCGAGCTTGATCCGGGGCAGGTCCCCCCTGGGCTGCATGGGGCCACGATACCCAATCCTCCCTTGGGCCGAAATGAAACCGCGATTGTTTTGATACACATCAAAACGGATGAGATCCGGTGGAATTTCGATACCTGTTTCGTCATAGACCCATTGTGCAATTTCATTGAAACATGATCTAAGAAATTCCTGATCCAGATGACTGGAGTCAGAAAGGGTAAAATCCAAATCTTCTGAAAAGCGGTAGGTTTCGAAAAAACATTTTTTCAAACAGGTACCGCCTTTAAAAACAAAACTTGATCCGATGACAGGATGATTGAATATCCCGGCCAGCACCCAGCCGAGCACATAGTCTTTTTCAATGACATTCGATCTGAGTCCGAACTCCCTTGAGAAATCCATTATTTCAGATTTGTCAATCAACCGGTTCCATCCTTTTCCAGTTTTTCGGGACCCATAATCGCCAACGGGTTATCAGCCTGATGTTGTTCAATTTTGGATCAAGCTTTGCATTCCCTGCTGTAAGCTGTTTATAACAGTTTTCTATTGCATTGGCTTCGTCGGGTGCTTTTCTTTCAAGTAAAAAGCCAAGGCGTTTAAAGACGGCACCGTTTCCCAACCGTTCTCCGTATTCAATCAACTGTTCCAGGTTCTTATTTTCTGAGCTTAAATAATTTTCCAGCATATCTGTGACAGAACGTATCCCACCGCCAAAAACAGGGGCTACAAGCATATCAAGTATTGTGCGAGTCGGGTCAGATACGGATACTTTTACCTGCCCCCTCCAGACCGGCTTAAGGCCAAACATCGCTTTTTCAGACACTGTGCGCAGCAAAAAGGTTGTATCCTTAATATCAAGTCTTCGATTCCTTGGTTTTTGAACGGTCATCACCACTACGGTACTGAAAATCTGCTCCGTAAGATCAAAATACTCGGCAGCACTCCATCCCCCGATATAGCAGGGTGAAAAGAGACGGTCGGCAACCAGCCAAGGATCTTCAAGCGGCACATCGGCAGTTCGGGATTCCAAAGGTACGGGAATATAAAGTCCTTGCCTAACCCGAGACATCCACCCCTTTTTTGTCCACCTGGAAAGCATTTTGGCCGCATCCGTGGGGGTAACACCTAATATCTTTGTCGTATCTCCAACAGATACCGTACCCTTTGTGCCGCGAATTATCGCGGCTATTCTTTCCCGGTCAGTTTTTCCGATACCGGTCAGGTTTGCCATAGTGTACTTAATCCGTTTTATTTCAATTAATATATGAATTAAAGCGCATAATATATACTTTTTTATCTGTCAAGATATATTTTTTGCGTTAAAGTTCATACATAAAATGAACTATGTCTTATTAAATGTATTTACTGGTAATTCAGTGAAGTGACGACACGGCAAAAATTTTTCTGGTTGTTGAGGTGAAATCCATAAGGATGTGTGGGCGGCGGATGTTTACGATTCATTCTTAAAATGAACGCTTCAGATATTCCTTCAAACCCTCAGAGTATCCGCTTACGTCAGAACCTTCGATATGTCTGATTATGGGTACGCCACTGGTCCCATAAAAGGTCTTGTCCTCAAATTCCGATATGACTGATTTCAAGGATAATTATCTCCAAATCCGTATTTCTTAAGGATAGCGTTCCTATTCTTTAATGACGGCCGACCTGAATATGTGCAGAATACCGGATGAAGAGTATTTGCATGCTGAGCTAGAGTCATCATTTTTGATGCAAAATTTCCTCCGGCACCATCCCCTCCAAGTGTGGAAACTCATCCTTCATATGCGGTAACTGCATGGCTCCCATGAACTCTTGCTGGAAATCCGATTCCACGGTGAGTTCAATATACTCTACATTACGGGATACCCAGTCGGCTTCCTCACGTTTCTTTCGATTCAAAAGCGCTGCCCGACATCCATCTCCTGCAGCATTGCCCACAGATACGATTTTTTCGATCTCACAGTCCGGAAATAAGCCCATGATCAGCGCCTTCTCACGGTCTACATGGGTACCGAAGGCGCCGGCGATTTTCACCTTGTCCACATTCTCAACGTTCATGCGGCGTATCATGAGTTTGCATCCGGCATAAAGCGCCCCTTTGGCGAGTTGTATCTGCCGCACATCCTTCTGTGTAATCACAACATCCTTATCAATGCTGGTCTCTTCGGCCCAGGCAAGGACAAATTCAGGCTGTCCGGTTTCCGGGTTCTTGCGGAAACGGTCGGACTTATGCCCTTTATTATTGAATCTTCCGCTTTTGGTGACAATACCGGCTTTGTATAGTTCGGCCAGCAAATCCAGAATCCCGGATCCGCAGATCCCTTTGGCCTTCATATCCTCCGGCTCGGAGTATCTGAGCCAGGCATCTCTTCCGATGACTTTATAGTCCACCTCGTGAGTCTCCGGATCGATATTGATCCGCTCCATGGCACCGGGCGCGGCCCGCATACCGAAGCTCAGTTGCGCCCCTTCCAATGCCGGGCCGGTGGCACAGGAAGAAGAGATGAGCTTCTCCTTGTTGCCCAGGACCAACTCCCCATTGGTACCGATATCGATGATGAGCTGTATTTCATCTTTGTTATACGGCTCCTCTGCAATCAAAACACCCACATTATCCGCACCCACAAACCCTGCCTCATTGGGCAATACAAAGACATATGATGACGGATTGATGTTGATACCCAGGTCCCGGGCCTTGATGTCGAGGCTGTGGTGTATCACCGGTGGAAACGGGGCCAAGCCCACATGTTCCGGATCGATGTTCAGTAATATATGATGCATGGCGGTATTACACCCGATGGTGATATCCTCGATATCCTCCTTTTCAAGACGAAGATACGTTTTCCCCTCCTCCGGCACCTCAATCCGTTGAACCGGGCCTTCTTCCCCCTTTTTCTTTTTTACCTTCTTCTTGGGCGGATACGTGCCTGCTATGGCCTCATCGATCAACGTATTGAGCGCTTCCACAATGTCGTTGCTCATCTTTTCAAGGCCCCCCGGATTCATCATGTGATACGTGATGCGACTCATCACATCCTCACCATATTTGCACTGAGGGTTCATCATGGAAACCGTGTCCATGACCTCCATGGTGGACAAATTGCAAAAATATGCCGCCACGGTCGTGGTTCCGATATCTATGGCCAAACCGTAGCTTTCTTCTCGTTTTCCCGGCTGCACGCGAATGATTTCCC
>CAYSUA010000434.1:3497-5550 GCA_964433795.1 uncultured Desulfobacteraceae bacterium
ATCCAAACACTTACCGTAACCTTCCAGCCCTTCTTCCGCAGTATTGTAGGCAGTTTTCTGAGCGTCTGAATATCGATCCTCAGGTCTTTGAGACCGTATCGGTTTTCCAGTTCGGTGCAGATCCGTTCAAAATCACCGGTGGGTTCCTGAAATGAAGGCGCTTCAACCTCTATATAGTATAACTTTACTGCCGGATTATGCTCAATATGAATATCGCGGGCCGCCTTGCTCACCACCTGTTTGCCGGCGCGAGATTCTTCCGGAACGAAGATCAGAAGATCTCCTTCAATCTTGGCCACGCACCCCAGCCGGCAGCCTGCCCTTCGGTCTTCCGCATTAATGAACTTTTCCTCCTCCACCGCCTGCCACGGGCTCACATGCGTTGGTTTGGATTCGATACCGTATTTTTCAAAAAATCCTTCTTCGATGCGCACCCTGCACTTTCCACAGACTTTGCTTTCCCCGCACAAAGCCTCTATATCCGCACCCATCAGGCGTGACGCCTCTATAATGGTGATCCCTTTCGCGACCTCGCCCCTTCGACCTGAAGGTTGAAAGATCACCCTTGCATTTTCATCGTCCATTCGAACCTCTCCTTTGCTTTCTCTGCGGCTTTGCGGTGAATCATGCTTATACGATCGTTACCCCTTTTCCTGTAACTTCCTCAGGTTGCTGATCATTTTGATGGCTTCCTGAACCGCGTTTCCAGCCGTATCCGCATAACCGTCTGCGCCGAAAAGATCCGCCACATCCTGGGTTACCGGGGCGCCGCCAAGCATGATGGCCACGTCCGGATTCTTCTCCTTGATCATCTCGATGACCTTTTTCATCCCGGTCATGGTCGTGGTCATCATGGCCGACATGGCCACAATTTCAGCATCGGTTTTTAGCTGCTCTTCCACAAATTTTTCAAGCGGAACGTCCCGTCCGAGATCGTGAACCTCAAATCCGCCCACTTCAAACATGAGTTTGATGATGTTCTTCCCGATATCGTGCACATCTCCCTGAACCGTGCCGATAACCACCTGGCCCATGTTTTTAACATCTTCTTCTCTAATGTGAGGTTTGAGAATATCCAGTCCGGCATATAACGCATCTGCAGCCATGAGCAGTTCGGGAACAAAATATTCCTGCTGATCGTAGAGGTCTCCGACCGTCTCCATTCCGACCGCCAGCCCCTGCATGATGGCCCCGAATGCTTCCATTCCCTCGTCCAAGGCGGTTTGCGCCCACTCCCGGGCCATATCTTCCTCAAATTCCACAACCGCTTCGGCCAGCTTATCTAGGATCTCTTTTTTTCTTGCTTCTTCCATTTTTCCCCCTTAATTTTCCAATTAAAAGCCAAATCATATTCTCTCGACAGCCGGTGACGCCGTCTTTCCGTACTTGCGTACCGTATCGACAAATGCTTCCACATTTTCCTTTTTTGCATCCGGCCAGATATCACAGCCAGGCCACACCGCATCGGCGCCGTCATCAATGCATTTCTTTATCACCGGCTCAACGTTGGAGACATCACCGGTAACCAGGGTGCCGTACGGATCAAAATTACCCAGCAACAGCACATCGTTTCCGAGCTTTTTCCGAGATTCAGCCAGATTGTTTTTCTGATCGACGCTGATGGCATCGGCCCCGCACTCGTTCATCATTTCAATGATTAAATCCGTGGATCCGCAGATGTGATTAATGACGGGAATTTCAATGGCATCGAATATCTTCTTGAGATTCGGGCCGATAAGTGTTTCCCAAACCTTTGGGGAGAGAAGATCGGATCCGGTGCCCATTTCCCGGATGTTCATATAATCCACACCCAGCGCCTCGTAATGTTTGGCCACTTTGATCACCTGATCGGTCATTTTCTCCATAAATGCTTCTGTCTTTTCTTTAAACTTTCGCACGCCTTTAATGAACAGATCCAGTTCCACAATTTGTCCGGCCATGGTGAACGGTCCCAGTACCCACCCTCCCAGGGCAAGGTTTCCATTGGTCTGAGCCTTAATGAGTTCAAAGGCTTCATCAACCAACGGCATTCGGCCTTGGCCCAAAAAATCTT
>CAYSUA010000435.1:0-1961 GCA_964433795.1 uncultured Desulfobacteraceae bacterium
AACTCTGTGTACTCGAATGAGCGACTTGTCGGGTCGTAGCTCGCAGAGCGAAGCCCGAAGCGAATGGGCGGTGAAACCAAATATAAAATGTACTAAGTTTTGCATGAAATTTGGAAAAGGAGTATTCGATGTTAATTAAAGTCTTAATCAGGAGACGTATTCAAGACAATAAAACAAAAGAAGCCCGCACCCTGCTCAATTCGCTCCGGATTAATGCAATGAATCAACCGGGGTATATATCCGGTGAAACGCTATTCAATCAATATGACCCGAAATGCATAATGGTCATCTCCATCTGGCACACCGCCAAGGATTGGGAGAAATGGAAAGAAAGTGATGAACGGAAAGCTAGTGAAGCTCAGTTCGAAAAATTACTGCAAGAGCCTGCCGAATATGAAGTTTTTGAGGTAGTGTCCACGAATTTGTGGAAATTCGTTTAACCCCCATTGATCGCAAATTAAAAAAGAATATTTTTCACCACAGAGCCGCGGAGACCGCAGAGAATTGTTATTCTTTGTCTGGTTTCTTGAGAGGAGAAACCAGGCAAAACCATCAGAAGCTTCGCTTTATTTGGTTTTGCAAACCACTGAGTTACGATTTCGTGTTACTCAGGCTATTGAAGGCTTTACAACCAAATGCCCGAAGGGCATGTTGGTTTTGATTTGTTGCCAATCTCAAGAACAAATCAAAAAAATAAAAGCTCTGCGAACTTTGTGTCTCGAGCGAGTATAGACGAGCGGGCGGTGAATATTTTGATGTCTAAATAAAAATGGCTCATTTCCAATGACGCATGGGCAGACCCGGTATTGGCGATCGAAAGGTCACGAGGTGCGGCATTGCCAGCGAACCCATGAAAACTGTTTTCAAGTCCGGTCCCGCGAATGTAATGCTTGCGAGCAATTGCAGGCGAGGTCCGGCACAATTGCGAAAATCCTGGAAAACAACAGTACCGGCTTCGACTTTATCAACCAGTTTTTTGAGGGCATCATCAACAGGATCCTCAAAAACGGTGTGGGCTTCTCCGTCAGAGGTGATGATCATCAAACCGTTTCGGAACAACGTCGTCACCCAGATGTTCCCTTCGGCATCAAAGGTGAATCCGTCAACAAATGAGCCGTAACCGAGGGATTCCGGCCCGAACACCTCTTTTTTCCCCAGGCTGCCGTCTTTGTTTACAGGGAAACGAAGGATGCGGCCCTTCATGGTCTCGGCTGCATATAAATATTTCTCTTCTGAATCCATGCGAACTTCATTGGTGATGCAAATGCCGTCCCCCACTATGCGTGGCCCGTTTTCATCAATCAAAATGATATACCCGTCGGGTCGAAGTGAGGAAACGGACACCATATAGTCCAGTTCAGCAGTTGATATGGATATCCAGATCCGATCTCTGCTGTCTATGAAAACAAAATTCGGGGCACCCAGTGGTTTGCCGTCAATTTGATCGAGAAAGACCTCATACGATCCGTCGCGATACATCTTGTATACATTGCCGTCGCCGATGTTGGCGCTGTAAAGATTGCCCTCTGTGTCCATGGCGAGACCGTTCGGTTCATGTCCGACATCGCCTAACAGTTGTTGTGTGCCGTCCGGGTTAATACGTGTTGCAATACCACGCGTATCGGAAACCCAGAGGGTCCCGTCTTTTTCCGCAATGACACTTTCAGGACGACTGAGGTCCCGACCCACGAACTGTAGTTCATCAAGCTGCAAAGCAAAATTTTTTATTGTATCCATAATAGATTCCTCTGGAAGCGATAAACAGGTTCGACTTAGTATCGAATCGCAGATATTACAAAATAGATGCCGACTCCGATCATTAATATGCCACCGATCCGATAAATGATATCTCGGGATTTCAACCAGCCCATATCGACCAGTTTGGCAACGAGAAATAGCGCCGGCACCGTACCGATCAGGACACCGTGATAAATCACCGGGGCTTCCATTCCTGCCCGCGC
>CAYSUA010000435.1:2061-5537 GCA_964433795.1 uncultured Desulfobacteraceae bacterium
CCGTACCGATCAGGACACCGTGATAAATCACCGGGGCTTCCATTCCTGCCCGCGCAGCGCCCAATAAGGCGGTGTAGACCGGTCCGCACGGAAGGAGCCCCAGAATGAGTCCGATGGGAAGATAAGCGATAACGGATTGGGATTTTGCGAGCTTTCCTACCCGGTTTGAGAGAATTCCGGTAGGCGTATTATTAAGGAAGGATAGTTTTCGGAGCGGAATCCAGCCGGTTGTCGATAGCCCCATAAAAACAACCAGAACCCCGGCAAAGAACATCGCTGCTTTCTGTATCAGGGCAATGTTGGCCGCAACTATGGTAAAGGAACCCATTGCCCCCATAATGCCGCCTAAAACCATGTACGTCAGGATTCGGCCGCAGTGATAGAGCAGATGCGGAATAAGGATATTGCGATCCTTCAATCGGAGAGAAAAAGAGACAACCAGCGGGCCGCACATGCCGATGCAGTGGCCGAAGCCGATGGTGAAGCCTGTGGAAAGGTAGGCAAGCAGAAGTGCGTTAGTAGATGACATCAAAAATAAAGTCGACTTTACCCATTCCCGGAAAGTTTACGGTGGCCCGCCAGGTACGATGCCCGCTTTTGCATCTGACAATGATACCGGTTCCCTCGTATACGTCTTTGTCGTTTAATTTAAGAGAAACGCGATTTCGACCCATGTCCATTGCCGGCATGTTCAGCTCGATAAAGGGCGGCTTGCTCAGCGTATGATCTCCGTCGACGGTGACCTTAAAGATTAAATCCTGCATCGCTTTGACGGGCCGGGGCAACACTTCAAAGATCACCTTGTGACCGTTCACTTCTTGGATACAGGGCCCGTCTTGAATCGAGCAGTTGATCTGTGAATGACCTTTGTCGGCGGCTATCGATTCACCGCATACGGTAAATACCAAAAGGAGTAACAGGGCAATCGGATAATAGCTGAAGTTCACTGGGCTGACCTCTGAATCCTCATAAGTGACTCCGCAACGCTGGAGTCTCTTTTTCGATTAAACTGGCTGCTTCGACAGTCTGCGGCGGCGTTGAACTCTGAACTCTGAACACTGAACCCATGAACGGTTACAAATAATTCTCTATTCGTCCGCATCCCGACTTCTGACTTTTACCCCCGTGACTTCTTCTAACACTTGGACCACAACCGGAAAATAATTTTTTCTTCTTCCGGAAGCCTTTGTAAATTCATACAGCTGTTTGGCGACAGCTGTGAGGAGCAGCGGCACCTCCAGATCTTTTCCGGTTTCAAGAACCAGGCCCATGTCTTTCAGCATATATTCGGTGGGGAAGATATTTTCGCCGAAATTGCCCTTCATCACAAAACTTTTAAAATGGTTTTGCAATGCAAAACTGTTGGCGGAACCTTTTCCCATCACGTCTAATAGCGTATCCGGATCGACCCCCCCCTTCACCCCCAGGACCATACCTTCCGCAGTGGTCACCACGGTCGCCGAGAGGATGAGTTGGTTCACCAGCTTCACGACCTCACCGCAACCGAGTTTACCGACGTAACTTATATCCGATCCCATTACAGAAAGGATCGGCTCATATTGTTCGAATATCTCCTTTTCCCCGCCGACAAAAATAGCTAAAGTCCCACCGATGGCGGCTCTCACTCCCCTGGCAACCGGCGCATCGAGCATTTTAATCCCCTTGCCGGCAAGTATTTCCCCCACCTTCCGCGTCGTCTCCGGCGCAATCGTACTCATGTCGATCAAAACGGATCCTTCTTTTACGCCTTCTATTACGCCATCCTCTCCCAAAACAGCCGTCTCGACGTGGGGGGAAGAAAGCAGCATGGTAATAATGACATCGGAGTTTTCCGCCACGTCTTTCGAGGACGACCTCACTTTGGCACCGACTTCCTTCAGATCGTCCATCGGCTCCTGACGAATATCGAATACGGTAACGGAATATCCTTTTTTGACCAAATTAATAGCCATGGGCTTTCCCATGGCACCCAAGCCGATGAATCCGATATTGTAGTCCATAAAATCTGCTCCTCTGTAATCTCGGTAATAATTTCAATTAAACATATAGTAACCGTTCACGGGTTTACCCGCCTCTGGCGGCGCCGTAGGCGACCAAGGTTCAGGGTTTACCCGCCTTTGGCGGCGCCGTAGGCGACCAGGGTTTAGTGTTCAGAGGTTATCTGTTCACCGAATATCTGATAATTATCAAGTAGACAGTTGCGACACCATAGCAAAAGCCGATGACCCCGGTCAATCGACCTTTTCAATTGACACCCCTTTGCATCTTCGGTATTTCATTTCTTGCTCAGCAGTTCTTTGTTCCTATATCTTGCGTTTGGTCGGTGCTCAATTTAACAGTGTTATCTACTCTAAAAAGCTATATTGAAAAGAACTTTGAAGCGATCTTCGTCCTGACGGTTCTAGTCGCTGTCGCTTTGATTAATTATTTCATTCCCCATAAAGTCGCATTTCTCGATTTCTACTATATTCCGGTCCTGTTGTCGGCATTTTATCTGGGTAAACGGAATACGTTTTACGGCTCGGTATTGTGTGTCTTTCTGGTTGTTATTTTTATTTTTATAAAGCCTGACAGCTTTTATGTTGGAGAAACCAAGTTCGATCTTTTCTTTAACATTTCGACTTGGGCGTGGTTTCTCATTCTAACCGGTATATTGTTCGGAACGCTTCAGGAGAAATTTTATAAGGAACAATTGACAACGTTAAAGTTTAACGAGCAGATTTCCATTGGTGAGCGTATCCAGAAAGAATTGCTCCTTGGCGTTCCGCCACGAAAAATGGAGGGTATAGAGATTGATGCCGTCACCATAGCTTCACAACGGATCGACGGGGATTTTTATGATTTTTACCAGCATGATAAGGGCATTCTGGACATTCTCATCGGCGATGTAATGGGCAAAGGCATACCGGCAGCCCTTCTGGGTGCTGCCACAAAGAGTTATTTTCCGAGAGCGTTCATGCATATTCAGGCAGCTTCCGAGAACCGTCTGCCGCAACCTGAAAAAATCATCTCGGACGTGCACACCAATATTGTCGAAAATTTGGCCAATCTGGAGAGTTTTGTTACCCTGATTTATGCTCGTTTTGATCTTCCTAATTCCATCATGAGTTTCGTAGATTGCGGGCATACAGAGACTTTGCACTTTCAAGCTTCCACTGGTGAAATTCATATGCTCAAAGGGGACAATATGCCTCTTGGTTTCAGTGATTTTGAGACTTACGAACAGCAAAATGTGCCGATATCTCCGGGTGATATCATGCTGTTTTACTCGGACGGTGTTACCGACGCTGAAAATCAAGAGGGTGAGTACTTTGGTGTAGACCGGCTCTCTGATAATATGAAGCAGGCCCGTGATTCAAGTCCAACAGATCTGCTCGACTACCTGATTAAACAGATAGACGCATTCTGTGATGGTCAAAACTACAGCGATGACCTCACCATGGTTGCGGTTCGTATCGCGGAAATGAACAGATAAA
>CAYSUA010000436.1:0-5529 GCA_964433795.1 uncultured Desulfobacteraceae bacterium
ATGGCTTGCGGTATCCATAACGCCCGAAAGCTTTGGGGGCAATCTTTTCTGCTCTGCGGTTGCACTGGCTGCAGTATTGGGGCATCTATTTCCGATCTATTTGAGATTTCAAGAGGGTGGAAAAGGAATTGCCGTTGCCACCGGGTGCTTTCTGGTCATCGCGCCCGTTGCAAGTATCATTTCGATTATAGCCTTTATCCTTTCCGTTTGGCTTTCAAACCGGGTATCCCTAGCCTCTCTGATAGCATCCATATTGCTGCCGTTTACCGTCTGGATGACAACCGATTCCGTTCCCATAACCGGCTGTGCCGGTATTGTTGCCGGATTGATTATCATACGACATGTACTCAATATCAAAAGATTGATATCCGGTACGGAGCATAAATTTCGCAATTGATAAGATGTAACCGTTCATGGGTTCAAAGACGGGGAAACCATGAACACTGAACCGCTTAACCTAGGTTTATGGCAAATTCTTGATCGGTTTAACGGAACGGTATGTTAGATACCCACCGGACAGGTTTTTTGCATTAAATCCGTTTTGACTGAGAATCCGGGTGGCAAAATAGGATCTTATACCCACGACGCAATGGGCCCAAATTTCCTGATCTTTTGGCAATTCATGCATCCGTTTCCGTATGGTAGGCAGTGGAATATTGACCGCATTTTTTATGTGCCATTTTTCGAATTCGTCTGGATCTCTCACATCGAGGATCAAGGGAGAAGTTTCCGTAAGGTTCTCCCAATGCGCAATTTCCGTAAAACCGCGCAGAAAGTTGGCTGCAATCATGCCGGCTAAATTCACCGGATCTTTTGCCGAACCGTACTGCGGTGCATAACAAAGTTCTGCTTCCTCTAAATCGAACACCGTTCCCGCTTTCTGAATCGCCATGGAAATGACATCGATTCGTTTTTCTACACCTTCCATACCGACAGCCTGAGCCCCAAGGATCTTTCCACTGTCTTTCCGAAATAACAGTTTCATGCTGATGGTTTTGGCATCAGGGTAATAACCGGCATGATGCTCCGGGTGAAGGTATATTTTTTCATAAGGTATCGTTATCCCTTTATCGGATAAGCGGTTGATTTGTTTTTCGGACATGCCGGTGGATGCGATGGTCATCCCCAATACACCGCAAACCGATGTAGCTTGAACCCCTCGAAATTTAGGGTTGCTTTGGCCATTCCCCAGTATCACATCCGCAGCAAGACGACCCTGGCGGTTGGCCGGCCCGGCAAGGGGAACCATGGTGGAAAGACCGGTAATATAATCTTTCACCTCTGCCGCATCTCCCACTGCCCAAATATGATCGTCGCTGGTCCGCATCCTGTCATCCACCAAAATACCGCCGTGTTCGCCGATTTTAAGGCCGGCCGCTTCTGCCAGAGCCGTCCTTGGCCGCACCCCCACAGACAAAAGGACCATATCGCCCACTACCACGTCACCGGATTTCAGTGTTGTTGTCAGCGTCCCGTCCGGATTCTGCTTAAACCCGGAAACCGGACTTCCCAGACAAAGCTCGACTTCCTTTTTCTTAAGATAACGGTTGACATAGTTTCCCATCTCAGGGTCCAAAGCGGGCATCACATGGTTTTGCATCTCGATGACGGTTACCTGTACGCCTATTTTCTTGAGATTTTCAGTCATCTCCAAGCCGATGAACCCGCCGCCCACCACCGCAGCCCGCCGAACTCCCCTACCCTTCACCCAGGCGATAATTTCTCGCGTATCCGGAATGGTCCAGAGGGTAAATATTCCGGGAAGACCTATTCCCGGCAGACCGGGGCGCAGCGGAGCAGACCCGGGAGATAAAACCAGGGCATCATAATTCTCCATGTAAATTTCACCGGTGGCGAGATCTTCCACCTGGATCGCCTTTTTCTCTGGGATAATGGATCGAACATTGTGCCGCGTTCGGACTTCGATATTGAACCGTTCCCGGAACAGTTCTTCGGTAGCAACCAGAAGGTCATCTTCATCGGTGATTACATTCCCAACGTAATAGGGCAGCCCACAGTTGGCAAAGGAAACATATGGTCCCCGTTCAAAAATAATAATTTGAGGATCTTCGGATATCCTCCTTGCCCTGGCCGCACAAGACGCTCCCCCTGCTACCCCGCCGACAATCAGAAGTTTTTTGTTTTTCATAACGTTTTAAAGTCCTCCGATTTATGAAACATTATATTTACAATCCAAATTGTTCTTGATCGAAGTTTCGTTTATTATCTCTATCGTAATTTAAAATCAACCGACTAAAACCGAATGCGGTTATGCACGAACCCGAGCTGCATATCGGATTATCTTCAAAGCCGCAGGTGCTTGACTTGAGGTTTCTGCATAACCGAAAACCGGATTCCGGTAATCGAATGGTTTAGACGCCAAACGGATAAGCAAAAACGATGAATTCTTAAAAGGAACCAGTCTGAATCTAAAAACAGTTTCTAATAACGATCGAAGTTGGTTCCCTTCCCAAACGCAAATCTTCGCTGGGACAAATTCACAGACCATGAAGCCAGCGCGGACTCGGAAAGCGGAAGGGGCAGTCTTCGGATTATGGATGGCCACGAATAAAACTTCCTGTACATGTTCTTGATCCCCATTTCCAGTTCTTCAGGAGCCATATGCTTTGGACGGATTTTTGCAAAAACACCGGGCCATCGATTCATGTTTTCAGGATCCAAAATCCGCCCTTCTGACAAAAATACATCATAAATTCGGGTTCCCTTATGGGGTGCAAACGAATTGAAAAATGCGGCATGCACCTTATTTTCCTGAAGAAAATTCAGAGTCTGCTCAAAATCGGCTTTTTTGTCCGTATCCCAGCCGAATATGAGGTTAAATGAAAAACTGATTTTCAAATCATGCAATATACGGATCACCTCTTGTAGTCGATCCGCTTTTGTCGTCCTTTTTCTCATATTGTTCAGCGTTTCTTGCTTTATGCTTTCGATTCCCAGATTGAGATGCAGCAGACCGCTCCGCTTGGCAAGGTGCATAAATTCCTCGTCCAGAACGCGATTCGCCGTCCACAGAGCAGACCATTTGAGATTTAAGGGTATCATCTGCTCCATCAGTTTCATGGTTCGAGCCCGGTTTCCGGCAAGGGTGCTGTCTGAAAAAAAGAGTCGTTTGGCACGGGTTGCTCGAATCTCGTCCATGACCTCCTCTACCGGCCGCATTCGGTATTTTGTTCCCAGATAGAATCGCTCGGCACAGAATTCACAAGTATTGGGGCACCCCCGGCTGGTCTGAACCGATACCGTATGAAACCGGGTTAAGCTCTTCGGATTCAAAAGGTCACGACGGGGCAACGGCAGTCCTTTAAGATCGTGGAGAATATCGGACCGGTAAACCGATTTTAGATTTCCGGCGTCAAGATCTCCGACGATCTGAGGCACTAAATGCTCCCCTTCGCCAATGGCCACTGCATCGGCATGCTGGAGGACCTCATCCGTATGGAAATAGCAATGGGGCCCGCCCATAACCACCGGAATCCCCTTTTCCCTGTACACCTGGGCAATCTCATACGCCCGGAAAGAATGCAGGGTCCATACCGTCAGAAAGACAGCATCACAGGAGAGTTCTGTGTTCAGGGGCTCAATTTTTTCATCCGTTAAAATGATTTCGATTTCCGGTGGAATCAATGCGGCCAAATGAGGGAGGTTGAGAGGAACAACATTCATTTTTTGGGATCGAAAAAGCTTTCGATGAACCGGATCCGAATAATAGGAAGGTTGGATAATATGTATTTTCATTTGGTTTTCAAACGCAGGAACACCGCTGTTGCGGCATAAATCCATGTACCGATGGCGGCAACCCAGAGAAACTCACCCAGCCAGCCCAACAAAGCGAGCGGAAACAATAGATAGGTGAAATCCCGCCGGCTGAGTCCGTCCACCAATTTCTCAAGACTTTTTTTCTCACGGCCGTCCGTATTTATTTGATGGATAAGATTCAGCAGGGGAGCCATGACGGCAAAACAGGCTGCCACCCCCGATACCGCCAACCAGCCCAGTACGCCCCACGGACCCGGAATCTGAGCCGTTTGCTGGCCCCACGCGATGCCGCCGAAAACCGCCATGTGCGACAGGTTATCTACACTGATGTCATACCAGAATCCGAAACGGCTTTCTTGGTGCATCAGACGAGCCAGTTCGCCGTCAACACCATCAATGATCGAATGCAGCTGAAACAGTGTTGCGCCCAATAATCCCCATCCCGCACCATTGCCCTGGGCGAACGCCCAGCCTGCGAGTATTCCCAAAATGAGGGTAAGTGTCGTGACCCAATTGGGACTGATGCCGAATCGCCATAATCGCTTGCTCAAAAATAAACTGATTCTGCGATTAAGGGTTCTGGCGAGAATTCCGTCCGATTCTTTCCTTAACGATTCAAAAAGCTTGAACTCAGCTGCCTGCAAATCCTCAGATGTATCGATGTCCTGCCAGAACCCTGCCTGAACATCCAGTGCATCCAGTTTGCCGGCTGCAGATAAGATACGCATGCCATCCGAAACACTGGGGGATGATCCCGCGGTTTTCAAGGCTTCTGTGATTTCCTTTGGCCACAAGATAAACATCCCGGTATCGACGGCATCAAACGGGGTCAATTGCTTGCCGATGTTTGATATTCTGCCGTTCGATACGGCTACCCGGGTGGCATCATCCGTATCTCCATTAAAGCGCATCCGGTCTTCCACAACCAATAGATTCCGGCAGCTCTCTTTGAATCTGGAAACGGCTTGTCGGAGTCGATCCGGTGAAAATAGGTGGTCGGTCATAAGCAGGGCAAACGGTTCATTGAGCCTTTCCGAAGCGACCAAAAGAGAGACGCCGTTTGGCTCTTCGAATCGCTTATTTTCAAGTAATTTGAGCGAACAGCCTTCCGGGATCAGATCCGGGATCTCTTTTTCAAGCCGGTCTGCCTGAAAACCGGTTACGACAACGAATCGTCGGATGCCGGCTTTGGCCGCGCCGGCCATAACCCGGGCAATCACCGGAAACCCGATAACCGGCACAAGCGGTTTGGGTTCCGGTTCATCCTCAGAGAGCCGGCTGCCAAACCCTGCAGCAAGAATAACCGCGGTTGAAACCGTCGATTCCGATATGGGTTGATCCACTTTCATTATAATAGAACCGGGCTTTATTCGTGCCTTTTAATTCCCGAAATCCTCCCTCAACGCTTCGCAATTTGTATGCACATAAAAGAGCTACGCCCATATGTCAAGAAATCTATACATAGGTTAAGTGGTTCAGCGTTCTGGGTTCAGGGTTGAAAGAATATTTCTGAATCCTGTATTTCAAATACGGTTACCCTGATGATCCTTTATGGATAAAATGACAAAAGGATTGGTGCATGTTATACACCGGTTGAATGGCTACTGGTGCTGTGTGGATGGATCATAAAATTGAATTGAGGATTGTGGTTATATAGAAAGACCAAGTAGGATACTGGAATAGGCTTTGGAGGTGATCCGATTCGTGCGCGTGTGACTGTCTGAGTGTATTAGTGAGCGTTACACCGAACAG
>CAYSUA010000437.1:0-5525 GCA_964433795.1 uncultured Desulfobacteraceae bacterium
CCCCAATCGACTTCCTTTGATCCATTTCGGAGGAGATGCAATGAAGTGTTCCAGGCCGGTTTGAACAAGGGACATCATATTTCCTATAAGGCTTGCAAAGAAAGTATGGTATAATAATCAGTCTAATGAATATAACGGTTTTAATTAAGAAATAAAATGAACCAAAGTCAAGCTGAAAGAGATCCTTTTTTTATCTGCTTGACATCATCTGAAATTATAAATACAAAACCAGTCTAATTTTTTACGTTGAGAGCAGACCTGTTTATGGGGATCGATCTTGAGGGAATTGTAATAATTGTTGGCAACTACGGCAGTGGAAAAACAGAAGTTTCCATTAATCTGGCGGTCCGGCAAAAACTTTTGGGAATGGACGTGAGGATTGCAGACCTTGATCTGGTCAATCCTTATTTCCGTACCCGCGAGGCCAAAGCAGCCCTTTCCGGTTTCGGTATCGAAACGGTTGTTCCTCCCCAAGAATACCTTAAAGCAGATCTTACCTATTTAAGCCCTGTCATCGCTGGGATGATAAGAGAACCGAGCCAACTGACCGTATTGGATGTGGGGGGAGACGATGTGGGCGCTACCGTGCTCGCTTCGCTTGCCGACTCTCTGAGAACCCAGCCGGTGAAAATGCTTCAGGTGGTTAATCCGTATAGACCTTCAACGGAAACCCCGGAAGGGTGTCTCAAGATCAAAAAGGAAATCGAAACGACTTCCAGACTGCAGGTTGTCGGATGGATCGGCAATTCAAATTTAATGGACGAAACGGTCGCCGCGGATATCTATAATGGGTATGAATTCATGGATGAATTGGCCGGCTGCAGCGGGCTGCCGCTCCTTTTTATTACGGCTGAAGAAAGGTTGTTATCGGACATCGACTTGACCCGATTTACCTGTCCGGTGCTGCCGATTCAAAGGCAGCTGGTTCCGCCGTGGAGGCGGGCGGAAAGCATGGGTGAGATTCGAGGACCCATGAATCGGATTATGTCCGGGTGAAATAAGTGTTCAGAGTTCAGTGTTCAGGGTTCAGGTGTCAGGAAACGGCAGCTGAATGAGAATATCGAATATCGAACAAAGAATGGCGAATTTAGAACCGCAGAAGTGTAAGAAAACTTCGAAATTCGACATTCCTTGCTCAACATTCTGCGGTTAAAAAATAATTCTAAATTTCAACATATTGAGAATCTGAGAAATGGATCTGTAAAATGAACCGGTAAGAATCTACAGAATAAAATATCGACAAGGGAGTATGGTTTTATGGGATATCAACATATCATTGACAAGGAACGCTGCAAAGGGTGCAGTCTTTGTGTAAACGTCTGTCCAAAGAATGTGCTGGAGATCTCCAGCGAGGTGAATGCAAAAGGATATTTCCCTGTTTATCAGGCTCGACCGGAGGATTGTATCCATTGTACCGCCTGCTGCATCATGTGCCCGGATGTCGCCATTACCATTGTAGAGACGGTTGAAGATGCAGCTACCCAAGAATAGACGGAGGAATTATGTCCAAGATATTAATGAAAGGAAATGAAGCAATCGCAGAGGCTGCGATTCGGGCGGGTTGCCTGAACTATTTCGCCTACCCCATCACCCCGCAAAGCGAGGTCGCCGAATATTTATCCTGGCGTCTGCCCGAAGTCGGGGGAGTGTTCTTGCAAGGTGAGAGCGAGGTGGCGGTTTCCTATATGATTTTCGGCGCATCGGCCTGCGGCGAGCGGGTGTTCACCACATCGTCCAGCCCCGGCGTCAGTTTGATGAGCGAGGGAATCAGCTATATCGCGGCAGCTCAATGTCCGGCGGTCTTCGTGAACATCATGAGAGGGGGACCGGGTCTCGGCGGAATTCTACCGTCCCAGGCCGACTACAACCAATCCGTTAAAGGCGGTGGGCATGGGGATTATCGATTGTTGGTGTTGGCCCCGGCCAGTGTTCAAGAAGCCGCAGAGATGACCATGATGGCATTCCCTCTTGCTGAAAAATACCGGAATCCGGTGATGATTCTGGGCGACGGACTGATCGGCCAGATGATGGAGCCGGTTGAATTTTCCGAAGAATTAATAGCCGAGCCCAGCAATAAAGATGAATGGGCCACCAGCGGCATGGATACGCGTAAGAGTGACAAGTGGAACCTTGTCAAAACCCTGTTTCTGGTTCCCGAGGAACTGAACGAACATAATCTTATTCTCAAGGCGAAATACGACCGGATGGAACAGGAAGAAGTTCGATTTGTTTCTTACAATAGTGACGCTGACTATGTGGCGCTGATTGTGAGTTACGGCACCATGAGCCGGGTGTGCCAAACCGCCATCGACAACCTAAAGGACGAGGGGATCGAGGTGGGCATGATTCGACCCCAAACCCTTTACCCCTATCCGCTAGAAGCCGTACGCGATGCTGCCTCTAAGGAAGGATGTAAAATCGCTTTCAGCATTGAAATGAGCATGGGCCAGATGCTTGAAGATGTGGAACGGTCGGTTCAGGGCAAATGTCCGGTTCAGTGGTTTGGCAAATGTGGAGGAGAAGTTCCGACACCAGAAGAAGTCATGGACGTTGTCAAAGCGAATATTTAATCCGCCGGAGGCGGACAAGCTCGATAACATAAGGAGCAGACAATGGGTAAAACATATCAAAAACCAGAAGCACTCTCTGATACTCACACGCATTACTGCCCGGGGTGTACCCACGGCATCATCCACCGGCTGGTGGCTGAGGCAATCGATGACCTGGGAATCCGTGGAAAAACGGTGGGTGTTGCACCGGTGGGATGCGCGGTGCTGTGTTACAATTACTTTACGTTCGACTTTCAGGAATCCGCCCATGGCAGAGCACCGGCCATGGCCACCGGAATCAAGCGTGTACGACCGGATCTGATGGTTTTCACCTATCAAGGGGACGGCGACCTGGCAAGCATCGGAATTGCTGAAATTCTTCATGCCGCAAACCGGGGAGAGAAGTTCACGACCATATTTGTCAATAACGCCGTCTATGGAATGACCGGCGGCCAGATGGCGCCCACCACCATGCCGGAGCAGCGAACCACCACATCGCCAGCCGGCCGGGATGTTGAGAACCAAGGTATGCCGATTCGAATGGTGGAATTGCTCTCCAGCCTTGCAACCCCGGCCTATCTTTCGAGACAAACGGTCATTCGACCCAAATATGTCATGAGAGCGAAGAAAGCGATAAAGAAAGCCTTTCAGTATCAGGTGGAAAACAGATGTTTCAGTTTGGTGGAACTGGTCAGTACATGCCCCACCAACTGGGGAATGACCCCGCAGGAATCCATCGATTGGACCGAGAACACGCTGCTGAAATACTACAAACTTGGTGAATACAAATCACCCGAATCAACGGAGGAGGCGTAATGCAAAGTGAAGTCATGTTTGCCGGATTTGGCGGGCAGGGGATTTTACTGATCGGTAAGATTCTTGCCGAAACGGCCATGGAACAAGGCTATGAAGTCGGTTGGGTTCCATCGTACGGACCGGAAATGCGAGGCGGCACCGCATACTGCACGGTGGTCATCGGCGACCGGCCCATCGGATCTCCAATCATAAAAAACCCCATGCATCTGGTGGCAATGAATCGGCCGTCTCTTGAAAAGTTCGCACCCATTGTGAAACCCGGGGGGGTGGTGTTCATCAACAGTTCCCTCATACCGGTGGGGTCCGGGCGGGATGACATTGACGAGCTGAAGGTACGGGCCACGGAAATTGCGAAAGGCCTGGGCAGCGAACGGGCTGCAAACATCGTGGCGCTGGCTGCATTTGTGGCACGGAGCAAGATCGTTGATTTCGAGGTGCTCAGAAATACCGTAAAAGCAGAGTTTGCAAAAAAGGAGAAATTCATTCCGCTCAATATGGCGGCATGTGATGAGGGGCAGAAAGCGGCCATAAAATAATTTCGAATTTCGAATTGAGAATTAATGATATGAAACTCATTGTTCCGGATTATATTCAATCCATAACGCCGTATCCGCCCGGTAAACCCGTCGAGGAGCTGCAGAGGGAAACCGGCATTGAGCGGACCGTTAAACTGGCCTCCAATGAGAATCCGTTGGGGCCGTCCCCGCTGGCGATTAAAGCCATACTAGAGGCCGTCGGCCGGGTCCATCGATATCCCGACGGCGGCGGATACAACCTTGTTCAACGGCTTTCAACCCATCTCCAAGTGGATCCCCAGTGCATTGTATTGGGCAATGGATCGGATGACATGATCAGTATGCTCACCCGGGCATTTTTACAAAAAAGAGATGAGGCGATTGCCGGCACCCCGTCATTTCTCATGTACGAGATTATGGTTCAATCTGCCGGCGCCACCCTGATTCAGGTACCGCTAAAAGATCTTGCCGTTGATCTTGAAGGTTTTCTTAAGAAAATAACACCCAAAACTCGAATGGTGTTTATTTGCAATCCGAACAATCCGACCGGGATGGCCATCAACCGGAAAGCGTTTGAAGAGTTCTTACGTGAAGTCCCACCCCATGTGGTTGTCGTAATGGATGAAGCCTATATCGAATTTGTCAGAGAACCTTCCGTGGCGCGGGGAATGGATTATTTTGACGGCGGTTTCCCGTTGGTTGAACTTCGGACATTTTCCAAAGCATACGGCTTGGCAGGGCTCCGGGTCGGCTACGGCGTGATGTCGAAAGAAATCGCCGGCATCATCCACAGGGTTCGACAACCGTTCAATGTAAACCTTCTCGCACAGCTGGGGGCTGCTGCCGCCCTGGAGGATGAAGCGTTTCTCAAAAAAACCGTAGGACTGACCCATGACGGGTTGGACTTTCTTTATAAAGAACTGGACAAGCTTGGAATAACCTATTTTCCCACGCAAACGAATTTCTTTCTCATTGATTTAAAAAAAGATGCAGATGCCGTATTTGAAGACCTTCTAAAGCACGGTATTATCGTCCGCTCCATGTCACCGTATGATTATCCCACCACCATTCGTGTCAATGTGGGGCTCCCGGAAGAAAACCGTCTATTCATTGAGG
The DNA here is from genome assembly GCA_964433795.1 of uncultured Desulfobacteraceae bacterium. Lineage (GTDB taxonomy): Bacteria > Desulfobacterota > Desulfobacteria > Desulfobacterales > SURF-15 > DUZK01. The sequence continues at coordinate 4,997 of CAYSUA010000437.1, forward strand.
CTTTGAAAAGGGTTCTTGCATGAAGCCTCTGATTATAACCATTGACGGGCCTGCGGGTGCAGGAAAAACCACAGTCAGTCGAATGCTCGCCCGGCGATTAGGGTTTCAGTATATCGATACCGGAGCGCTTTATCGGGGTGTGGCTCATGCAGTGAAAGCAGCGGAGATCGATTCGGATGATGACGAAAAGCTTCGCGATTTATGCCGGTCTCTGAAATTGCAGCTGATGACAACCGAAGACGGGCTTCGGGTCCTGTCCAATGGCACGGATATTACCGGCTATATCCGTACGCCGGAAATTACCATGCTTGCATCGGCGGTTTCAGCCCGGCCGGTGATCAGAGCGTATCTGCTTGAATTGCAGAGGGATCTGGGCAGGGAGAAAAACATCGTTGTTGAAGGGCGTGATATGGGTACGGTGGTTTTTCCGGACGCAGATGTAAAATTTTTTCTATATGCCGCAACAGATATTCGGGCCCGAAGACGTTTCGAAGAATTAATAAATACTTCCGATGTGTCATATGAAACG
>CAYSUA010000438.1:0-1285 GCA_964433795.1 uncultured Desulfobacteraceae bacterium
GGACCGGCTGTAAAATCATCATGGCCTTGAAGGGGTTCGCCATGTTTTCGGTTTTTCCGCTCATCCGGCAATACCTTTCAGGAGTTACGGCAAGCTCCCTTCATGAAGCCCGTTTGGGCTTTGAAGAATTCGCCGATGAAGTGCATGTCTGCGCACCGGCTTATATAGCGTCTGAATTTGACGAACTACTCTCCTATTCCAGTCACATGGTATTTAATTCCTTTTCCCAGTGGAATCGCTTCAAAAAAAAAATTCGACAGGCTAAAAAAGACATTCAATGCGGGATTCGAATCAATCCCGAGCATTCCGAGGTCAAGGCATCTATTTATGATCCGTGTGCACAATATTCGAGGCTTGGTGTCATCTCTGATCAATTTCAGAATAATAATTTGGATGGAATCACCGGCCTGCACTTTCACACCCTTTGTGAACTAAACGCAGATGCTCTAGACCGAACCCTCACGGTTGTCTCTGAAAAATTCGATCCGGTTTTAAAGGAAATGAATTGGGTAAACTTTGGCGGAGGCCATCACATAACCCGGAAAGATTACAACGTGGATTTGCTCTGCCGATTGATTGAAAATTTTACATCCCGTTACGATGTGGAAGTTCATCTTGAACCCGGTGAAGCCATTGCATTAAATGCCGGTGTGATGGTAACATCGGTGCTCGATATTGTTTCCAATGAAATGGATATCGCCATTTTGGACACCTCAGCGGCTGCTCATATGCCGGATGTTTTGGAAATGCCATACCGCCCGGACATCCTGGGCGCAGGGAAGCCCGGAGAAACTCCTCATACTTACCGTCTGGGCGGACTCACCTGTTTAGCGGGGGATGTTATCGGAGATTACTCGTTTCCGGAAGCATTGGAGGTGGATTCAAAACTCGTATTTCTGGATATGGCCCACTACACCATGGTTAAGAACAATACGTTTAACGGGGTTCGTCTCCCGTCCATCGCGATTAGGGATCGATCCGAAAAGATAAAACCGGTTCGAACGTTCCATTATGAAGATTATAAAAATCGACTATCGTAATAAGGCAATCCCATGGCAAATCAAGTCAAACAAGCAGCCGACCTCATCAAAGGCTCAAAAAAAATCGTTGTCTTTACAGGAGCCGGTGTAAGCACCGAGTCCGGTATCCCTGATTTTAGAAGCCCCGGCGGGTTATGGTCCAAATATGACCCTGCTGAATACGCCACTATCAGCGCATTCAAGGCTGACCCCCTTAAGGTGTGGGCAATGCTCTGGGAAATGGGTGAGGTGGTGAATCAGGCAAG
>CAYSUA010000438.1:1295-5521 GCA_964433795.1 uncultured Desulfobacteraceae bacterium
ACCTTCCAGCGATTTGTCTCTAACGAAGAAGCTCGCTATAAGTACTGGCAAATGAGTACGGAATTTTTCGATACTCTGCAATCCGTAAAACCCAATGCCGCTCATATCGCCATCGCAGGATTGGAGGCTATGGGCAAGCTGGATTGCATTATTACCCAGAATATAGATGGTCTTCACCAATTGGCAGGTGTATCTCCAGAGCGGATTATCGAACTCCATGGAACAGCCCGGGAAGTTTCCTGCCTGAGCTGCAAGAAGCGATATGACCGGGACGGTGTGCAAGAAAGAATCGCAAAAGGAGATAAAGCACCCCGCTGTGACGACTGCAATGGACTGCTCAAACCTGCCACCATATCCTTCGGTCAGGCAATGCCGGAGCATGAAACCGCTGAAGCCATAAAGCGTTCAGGAGGATGTGACCTTTTTATCGTTATCGGATCGTCTTTGGTGGTCCAACCGGCAGCCTCCATGCCTGTTGTGGCAAAAGAACGCGGTGCCCGACTGATCATTATCAACCGTGAAGCAACCCCCCACGATTACATGGCCGACCTGGTTATCCAGGGATCAGCCGGAAGCATACTGTCTGAAATACTCGCACGAGTTAAATAATTCAAGGAGTAGGCCGGACCTTGGGTCCCATCGGTGCAATGGTAATTTCAACGCGCCTGTTTTTAGCCCTGCCTTCCCTTGTCGTATTACTCGCAATCGGTCGATGTGACCCGAACCCGACGACTTCCATTTTTTCAGGCGATATATTGTTCTCCTTTTGAAAAAACCGGGCGACCGCAGCAGCCCGGGCACTGGAAAGCTCCCAATTCGTGGGAAATCTCCCTCGCCAACCCCTTCGAATCCGCACATTATCGGTATGCCCGGCGATACGAATGACTCCGAAGCGCATTTTGCTCAAAATGTCACCGGTTTTCTTAAGGACATCCTGCCCGGCAGTCGTAATGGCAGCCTTGCCGGAATAAAATAGAACTCGATCAATAAAGGTTACCGAGAATTTCTTATCGTAATCTTTTATGACAGCCTCTTTGGTTTCTATTTTGTCATGAAGTTCCCGGATGAGGGTATCGAAGGTTTTCTTTACCTCGGTGAGCTTGAGGGCCATTTCAGCCTTTTCGGATTCGAGATTCGATAGCTGTTTGCCCATGATTACCTGTTCCGCTCTGGCCTGTTCCACCATTCCCTTGAGGTTGATAACCTGGGATTGGGCAGTCTGGAGGCTGGCTTCAACATCTTTACTGTTGACCAAACAATTGTTCAGGTTGGACACTATCTGTTTTAATAAGGATTCCTTTTCTTCGATTGTGCTTGCGTAGTTAAGGGTCTTATTCTGATAATTATTAAGCTGGAGTTGGAGAATGGAAATCTGATTTTTCAGAAGTGAATTGATATCTGCAGTTTTCTGTATTTCTTTTTGAAGCGACTGAATTCTCAGGTGTGTTTCTTTGAGGTCCAGCAATTGGGTCTTAAATCCCGATACTTCCTTTTCTAGTATAGCCTTAACGGTATTGTTCTTTTGAACCTCCTCTTTTAAAACGGCAACTTGAGCCTGGGTCGTTTCCAGCTCTTTCTGCTTGTTTTGGACTTCTATCTGTTCTGATAGGTTTGAATCGTGGGCCTCGGCCAGTTGTTTTTTAAGTATCCGCCCTGTTTTTCGTTCTTTTTCCAGTTCATTGACAAGGCCGTCCTTTATGCTTTTTATGCTTTGGATGTCTTTTTCGGCATCCGTCAACAATTGATTGGTATACAGTAATTTCTTGTCGAGACTACTATATTTGTCCTGATCCTTACTCTGCTGATCTATCAGTTTGGCTACCTGCTCTTCCAAGGAACTTCTGATCTTTCCGCTTTTCTCAAGGTCGATTTTAATTCCGTCATATTCTTTTCGGATCGTGGCAAATGCCTCATCTTTTTCTGTCAGCCTTTTTTCGAGTTGAACCACGTGCTGCTTTTCATCTTCTAAACTTTTTATCCGTTTTTGATCGACAGCCGATTGCTGCTGATAGCCGGCAGCATCCTGATCCAACTTCGATATCTTATTTTTCAACGCTTCGATCTGTTTGAATTGATCGCTAAGTTGGGAATCCTTTTGAGTGTTCTTCCGGTAGAAAACAGCCCCTGCAAGAGAACCGGCGGCCAGGACAACGACGATAAAAATGATCAATCCTTTTCTCATTATAACCTCCGCAACCGTCTAATAATGAAAAAGACGATTTGAGACCAGCTTGACTATTCCGTCTCAAATCGCCTGTATGTGTGCTTTAAGCTCCATCTGGATGTATCGTAACTTATAACACCCTCCTGTTGTTTCAGCAACCTTTAAATAAATGTTTCTGGTTACCCTTCAAGGAATTCTCTTTGACACGAATTACTCGGGTGCCTATGATGTCCAAAACGTTTAATTAGCCACAGACCCACACAGACATACACAGACGTTTATCCGACTTTCTTTTGCCGACGTGGGAAAAAGAAAAGGAGCTGTCCAAAAAAGAAAATTTCTGTGCCATCAAGTTAAGGATGAAAAAACAATGGCATACCATGATGAATTGAAAGTTGCTTTGTCTGCTGTAGGAAACGCCGCAGCATTATGTCGAAACGTCGGAACCGCTTTGTCCGACATTCCTTTGATACAGAAGGAAGATCGATCCCCCGTCACCCTTGCGGATTTTGGCAGCCAGGCATTGATCGGTATGGAATTGCATAACGCATTTCCCGATGTTCCGGTTGTCGGTGAAGAGGCTTCTGAAAATCTAAAGAACCATCCAGCTTTGAGTCAAAAAGTAGTGGACTTGGTAAACCGGGGAAACCGCAAGCTGACATTGTCCCAGGTTTTAGAGGCCATCGACATCGGCGCATGCGAACCGGATTATACTACCCGGTTCTGGACCCTGGATCCCATTGACGGCACAAAGGGATTTCTGCGTGGGAACCAGTATGCCGTGGCTTTGGCATTGATTGAAAATGGCTCAGTGGTATTAGGGGTGTTGGGATGTCCGAATTTTCCAGCGCATCCTCAAAGCAATGCCTCGGATAAGGGGTGTCTGTTATATGCCGTACAGGGTGAAGGTGCTTGGATGAAAGACCTTGGTGATGATATTGATGCATCCCCGATATCCGTAGATAACATTAAAGATGGCCGGACAGCAAGATTCTGTGAATCCTTTGAGAGCGCCCATGCCTCACACGATGTGCATCAGAAGATTTCTTCGGTTCTCGGGATCACCAACCCGCCGCTGCGATTGGACAGCCAGGTGAAATACGCAGCCATTGCCCGGGGGGATGCTTCCATTTACTTTCGGCTGCCACGGCAAAAAGATTACCTGGAAAAAATATGGGACCATGCGGCAGGCGCCATAATCGTTGAAGAAGCAGGGGGAATGGTCACAGACTTTTCCGGAGAGCCCATCGATTTTTCAGCCGGGAAACGATTAAGAAACAACAGGGGGATAATAGCCACCAACGGTCATTTGCACCGGAAAGTTCTGGACGCTATATCGCACGTCGGGTAAGATTCTCGTATGAAGCTTGATAGTACTATAGCCAATAAAAACGTAATCTAAATATTCCGAAGTTTCGATCTAACGCTGAGGGGGATTTCAAAAATGTTTGGCTAAGTATTCGGGTCGAATTTTGTACCCTTAAGTCTTTCTTCCAAAAGAAAAACCCTTCCATCCTCTGTGCCTTGAACAACCCCGACTTGAATTAAGCTTTCCAACGCAGCCGGCTTATAATCCCGAAAACGCATCATTCGATCTTTAAGCGTGGGTTTGGCAAGTTTCAGCTCCTCAATGGATTTGGCAGACTCAGCATCTAGAGCACCATGTGCCTTGAATATATGAATCACCTGAATCACTGCCCGCTTGTTGAGCAGCATCGGAAGAAAAACAATAATCACAAGAAATAGGATGATTAATAGCACTATCTCCATAATGTAAAAACCTTTCCAAAAGATATAGAACCCAAGTCTCTTCAGCGACCCGTGTCCTATTTACGTCAATGAGCCCTAAAAGACAACAGTCGATTTCGCCATATCGTTACTAAAATCTCTATATTTCCAACCAAGCCTGGATTTCTAAAATTGGCCCTTTCAGGGATTTATGCTATAGGTTACCGTCTTATGGTTCTATGGCGTAGAAATCTATATATACTCTTCGGTGTACAATTCCTCGCTCTTGCCGGATTCAGCATTGTGATGCCATTTCTCCCGCTCTACATTAAAG
>CAYSUA010000439.1:0-5508 GCA_964433795.1 uncultured Desulfobacteraceae bacterium
AACCAAAGGCGCATACGTGATTCCTTTCTCCGATGATGAGTTGGGTAAGATTGTAAAGAAGTACCCCTTCTATTACAAAGGAATCATCAAAAAAGGCACTTACAAAGGTGTCCCCGTGACGTCGGTGCCTTTCTTAACCGTGTTTTGGGTTGCCCATGAGCGCGTTCCGGAACAGGCGATGTATGATATCGCAAAGCTGGTATTTCAGCCCAAAATCAAAAAACAACTGGGCGAAGCCCACAAAGGCTGGAAGCAAATCTCTCCGGGTACCGACAAGTACACCAGTCTCGGATCCCCCGTGCATCCGGGAGCCGCAAGGTATTATAAAGAAGCTGGACTTTGGAAATAAAGCCGGATAAAGAAAAGCTGCCGCAGGGAAAACGCGGCAGCTTTTTTTTTAAGGAAATCCTTTCATGGCCAATCTGAACTGGATGACTGAGGTTAAGGGCAAGAATCGAACCCTGAAGGGATTCTGGGCCATTCTCTTCTCTTGTTCCGCTATTTTCATGGCCATATGGTACATGTACACCTCCGGTTTCGGTGTGGTATCCACCGAAACCAATCGGGGCTTTTACCTGCTCTTTACTTCCGTTCTCGTCTATCTGGTCTTTCCCGCTTCCCGTTGGGCGCTGACAACCCGCCCCAGCATTTATGACATGGTGTGTATTGTGCTGGTATCGGTCTCAATCGGTTACTGGATCGATCAATACATGGATTATGCCATGTTTCGTGTTACCGATCCCAGTTTCTGGGATATCACCATGGGAACGATCGCCATCGCGATGATTATGGAAACCGCCCGTAGAGCGCTGGGACCGATTCTAGTGTTTCTGTGTATCATTTTTCTCGTTCAGATCTATTTCGGGCCTTATCTGCCGGGCAAGCTGAGCCATGCCGGAATGTCGCCGACTCGCATCATTGAATTCACATTTTGCACCCAGGAAGCGATGTTCGGTGTTATCACCGCAACCTTTGCAACTTTTGTCTTTCCGTTTATGATTTTCGGCGCTTTCCTGGAGAGAAGCGGTGCCGGCTCTTTCTTCATGGAATTAGCCAAGTCGATGACCGGTCAATGGCGAGGGGGACCGGCAAAGATCGCGACGGTAACCTCAGCACTTTTCGGATCCATTTCCGGTTCATCGGTGGCCAATGTTGTTGCCACCGGTACCTTTACCATACCGATGATGAAACGCATCGGCTTTCGACCCAAGGTCGCCGGGGCCATCGAAGCCATCGCATCGACGGGCGGGCAGTTCATGCCGCCTATCATGGGAGCCGGGGTGTTCATTCTGGCAACCATCATTGAAGTCGATTATCTGCAGGTTGCTCTGGTTAATGTGATTCCTGCGCTGATTTATTTCATCTTTGTGCTCTTTATGGTCGATCTGGAGGCGTTGCGTTCAGGACTTAAAGGACTTCCCCCAGAGGAAATCCCAAAGGTGACAGAGGTTCTCAAAAAGGGTTGGCACTTCTTTCTGCCCGTTATTATCGTATTGGGGCTGCTCTTTAATGGGTACACGCCGGAATTGGGCGCTTTTTGGGGTACAGTGTCGGCCCTAGTGTTGTCTTGGCTGCGGAAAGATACCCGAATGTTTCCCACCGACATCTTTCAGGCACTCCGATCCGGTGCATCGGCAAACAACTCTGCCGGATCCGCCATCGGTGCTCTGGGAATCATAATCGGAGGAATCGTCCTATCCGGTCTCGGTTTGAAGTTTTCAGCGATATTGGTGGAAGCCGCCGGCGGCAGTTTGATTCTATGTGTCATTATGGTGATGGCTCTTTCGATCATCATCGGAATGGGAAGCAGCACCACCGGATCGTATATCATTCTATCGGTTGTGGCAGCTCCGGCTCTCATTTACTTGGAAATCCCGCCGGTGGCCGCACATTTGGTGGTCTTTTACGCCGCGTGTCTGTCCAATATCACACCGCCGGTGTGTGTATCTGCTTTCGCCGCCGCCGCCCTAGCCAAAGCGGATCCCATGGAGACCGGTATCGCCGCGCTCAAATTCGGTGTCGCCTTGATTTTCCTGCCTTTCGGATTTGTTTATTTACCGCCCTTGCTGCTGAACGGATCGTTTTTACAGGTCGCTTATACATTTATCATCTTGCTGATCGGTTTCATGGCGGTAGCCATGACCCTTCAGGGGTCCGATTTTATCCGACCGAAGATCGATAAATACCGACGGGTGCTTTACGGTATTGCTGCGATGATACTGCTGTTACCGGCTCCTGTTTGGCTGAATTTCATCGGAGTGGGAATGATTGCCGCCGGTTGGTTTCCTGCGTTCATAACCCATCGACGGGCCAGAGTTGCAACCGAAACACAGTCCGCCGCATAATCCCGATAGCATATTTAAATTGATGGTATAGGAATTTCTTTTTTATAACGGTACCTTTTATTTTTCCCACGTCGGTAAAAGAAAAATGCATTAACGTTTGTGAATGTCTGTGTGGGTCTGTGGCTAATTTGCGGATTCCACCTTGACAGCAGCCATTTCCTCGAGAACGGTCATAATGCAACAGGAATCCAGATCTCCCATTCCTTTGGTCTTGGCCGCTCTTAAAATTTCAAGTGAGATGCTTGCTGTGGGCAGACTCACGCCGCAGGTTTCAGCCAGCTTCATGACACTGGAAAGATCTTTATACATATTGCTGGTGGCGAAACCGGCCGTGAAATTCCGACGAATCATCTTCGGCCCCCTGGTTTCCATGGCTCCGGTTCTGGCGCCGCCCACCGAGGTTATTTCGATGACTCGCTGAGGATCGATGCCGGCTTTTGCCGCCAGCACCAGTGCTTCGGATACCGCTTCGATTGCCACGCCGAGGATCAGATTGTTGATCAATTTCAGAGTTGTTCCATTTCCGCTATCACCGGCATAGACGATTACAGCGGCCATCTTTTCGAAAATGGGACGGCATGTTTGAAATGTTTCGTCTGGTCCCCCAACCATAATCCCCAATTTTCCGGCTTCAGCCACTTTCGGATTGCCGGTTACCGGGGCATCCAACATGGGGACTCCCTTCGCTTTCGCACGATCCGCGATGGATCTTGACATCTCCGGTGCAATACTTCCCATATCGATGATCGTCAGGCCTTCATGAGCACCCTCTAATATACCGTGTTCACCACAGATCACCGCTTCGGATGCCGCCGAATCCGTGACCATGGTAATCACCACATCGCTAACCTCTGCCACTGCCTTTGGTGAATCCGCCCAGGTTGCTCCATCCGTAATAAGTTTATCGGTTTTTCCTCTTGTGCGGTTCCATACAGTCAACGGGTGCCCGGCTGAAAGTAGATGCGCTGCCATATGTTGTCCCATAAGCCCTATTCCGATAAAACCGATCCGTTCCATATATCCTCCTCTATTTGAACGATTACTATTAATAATAGTGTCTAGTATTTAGTGGTTCGTGTTTAACGTTATAACAATCTGATATTAAATAATCTTTTTTGATTATAAAGAAAGGCCAAGTTGTTTACTGGAGTAGGCTTTGGAGGTGATTCGATTCGTGCGCGTGTGACTGTCTGAGTGTATTAGGGAGCGTTACATCGAACAGCATGAAGGAATATCAATAGGCCCTAACTTTCTGTATTTCCCAAAGATGTTTTGTTTACCTCGAAGCCCTGTTCGGTGTTACGCTGCCTTATGCACGAGTTTCACACGTCCAGGAATCGGATTATCTTCAAAGCCGCAGCCCCAAGCAAAAATACGCTTCTAATAATTCCCATACTTCTTCGCAGCCTCGAACATGGCCACGATGTTTTCAGGCGGCACATCGTCCTGAATGTTGTGAACCGCCGACAAGACGTAATTCCCATTTTTTCCCAGGGTCCGGATCTGGCTCTCGACCTCTCTTTTAACGTCTTCCGGTGATCCTTTGGGCAGCGTATGTTGGGTGTCGATACCTCCCCAGAAGCAGAGGCGGCCGCCGAAGTTCCGAAGCAACGTTTCCGAATCCATTCCCTTTGCCGAGGTCTGGACGGGGTTGAGCGCGTCAACACCAATCTCTATGAAGTCTTCCAGAATCGGGTAGATGGCGCCGTCGGTGTGGTAAATCACTTTAGCATCGCTATGGGTTTTAATAAAATTGAAGATCTTTTGATGCCTCGGCTTGACGATCTGACGATACGTATCCGGAGAGAACATCAAATTTTCTTGGGTCGCCAGGTCGTCATGGACGAAGACCAAATCGACATACTTTCCGATCTCATCGAAAAGGTGTTTTCCGATCTTGAGATCGATCTCCAAAATCTTGTCCATCAGGGCTTCCATGAACTCCAAATTCAAAGCCATATCAACAAACCAGTCTTCATACCCTCTGAGAAACTGGCTTAAAGAAACGATGGGCCTCGGAAACATTCCGACTACGGCATAATCGGTATTCTCTTTAAGCTCCTTGGCCTGGTCTCTGAGTCCGTCATATCGCTTGGGATCGTCCGGGTCCGGCCAGGAATACCGTTCAATGCCATCGATATCCGGCTCGCCGGAAAACGGATGTTCCGAAATGAATGAATGTCCGGTTTCCGGTTTTCGCCACACTACCCCCCAGTCATCCTGAAATTCTCCTGCATCCGGCATCGGAGCCAGTTTCCAGTACTCATTCCAGTCCGCTTCATATCTGGGAACGACCATCCGGGTATCGATATCAAAATGCTTGAGCAAAGCTTCATCCGGTCGAACAACACTCGCCCACTTACGAATTACAGCAGACTCACCCGAGATGCCGAGATGCTGCATCAATCTCTGGTGCGCCCTTATAGAAATACTGGAAGCATAAGTGCCTCCCAAATCGAGAGGCATCCGATCCGGCTCTTCATGATTAACCGCCCGCAGCACCCTTTCTCTATGCGTAAGACTCATGTCGCAACCTCCATGCTTAAAAAAAGTATTAAAAAACAAATACCAGATAAATACCTATGATCACAATACAAAATGCCAGGGACTTTGTCCCTTGACTTGCTCGACCGATTGCTATAATGACTCGGTCTTATCTCATGGAAAGGATTTGAGTTGGATGTCATTTAAGACCACGGTTGATCCTCAAAAGTGCAACGGCTGTGAAGAGTGTTTGGAAATTTGCTCTGCAGATGTATTTGAAATGCGGCAAGGAAAAGCGATTCCGCAACGGGCCGAAGAATGTTTCGGTTGTGAAAGCTGCGTGGAGATTTGCAAAGAAGAGGCCATCACCGTTGAAGATACCAGTGTAGAGCTATCGGACACCTGCTTCGAACTACTGAAAGATATTCTCTAAAGAATCCTCCTAATTATTCATTCTGTCTATGCGATATTCCCAAGGCATGGGACCCACTCGGCCAACGGGTATCGACCCTTATGCCGAACAAAACTCGCCGCTAAGGCCCCATAGAGTCCGCCGTTGCCCGTTGTTTGAGCATAAAACCTTAGAAAATCGCAACATGCCGAAATATGTCCACGATGTGCGTGCGGCGGACTCAACGCGGCCTAAGGGGCTCAGACAGTTGCCCGGCAACCGGTCCGA
>CAYSUA010000440.1:0-5501 GCA_964433795.1 uncultured Desulfobacteraceae bacterium
TTTGAGCATAACGATGAGATTGGGCAAAAAGACCATTTATGGACGGACACTAGTTAATGCTATGATGGAACAGTCCGTAATCATTGAAGGGTCACCTTATCCATGAATTTTTACAGCAGCATAAAGTCCTGTGGAAAAACAGATATAGGGCTGTTCCGGGAAAATAACGAGGACAGTTACCTGATTGTTGACTCCTGCAATGAAGCATATGATGTTTCTCACAGCGGCCTGCTGTTTGCTGTTGCCGACGGTATGGGCGGCGATGCGGCAGGTGAAGTGGCCAGCAAGATGGCCTGTGAAGGATTGCTTGAATATTATGAACCGGGTATCGATCAAGAAACGGGATCGAGTGACCTGGTTTTCAGGCTCGAACAACTTCGACGGGTGATCCGCAAGACAAACGAAGAAATTTACCGGTATGCTCAAACACACCCCGAATTTTCGGGTATGGGAACCACCTTATCCATTCTGGTCCTTTTCCCTGAATTTGCGATAATCGGCCATGTGGGAGACAGTCGGATTTACCGGTTTAGAAATCGAAACCTGAAACAGCTGACAATGGATCATACCGAAGTCCAGGCGATGATTGATACGGGACAGCTGACCCCTGAGGAAGCCGCCGTGCACCCGTTCCGGCATGCTTTGCTTCAGGCTGTGGGCACTATGGCTGAACTGGAAACCATAGATACGGAGATCGAATCGGTTCAGCCGGGTGACCTGTATTTGCTTTCCACTGACGGGCTTCACGATTCAATTTCGGATAAGGATATAGAGCAAACCCTTCGTGAAACCGGGGATATTCAAATTGCTTGCGACCGCCTTGTAGATCTGGCACTGAAAAAACGCGGAAGGGATAATGTCACTTTGATTATTATTTTAACCCCGCAGGAGGAGCAATCTGTATGAGCGGATTCCGGAACTTCTGGCAGCATCTTCCTGAAAACATCGATCCGGTGATTTTTGAAATCGGATGGTTTAAATTGCAGTATTACGGCTTGATGTACGTGGTGGCATTCGGTCTGACCTATTTTCTCGTTATGTATCGTCTGAAGCGGGAAGATCGATTTGAGGTTTCAACAGATCAGGCCAAAGACCTTTTGCTGAACATGCTTCTAGGATTAATTATCGGCGCGCGTCTGGGGTATGTGCTCTTTTATCAATTTTCCTACTATATCAGAAACCCGCTGGAGATTTTTCTGCCGTTCAGTTTTGGAAACGGCATCAATTTTACCGGGATTTCCGGAATGTCCTATCATGGGGGTCTTATCGGGGTTTTGTTTGCGGCCTGGCTCTTTATTCGAAAAAACAGGCTGAGCTACCGTGAAATGTCGGATCTCATCGCCCCTGTGGCACCCTTGGGATATACGTTCGGAAGGCTTGGTAACTTTATAAACGGAGAACTATTCGGCAGAGCGACATCGTCTTCCATCGGTATGTATTTCCCACTCTCCACTGAAAAGGGTCTTCGGCATCCTTCCCAACTGTATGAGGCGTTTTTTGAGGGGATCTTTCTGTTTGTCGTATTATGGGTCATCCGGAAAAAGAAATTACCGAAAGGATCCTTGCTTGGTCTCTATCTCATGGGTTATGGTCTGGTCCGTTTTTTCATCGAATTTTTCCGTGAGCCGGATTCGCATCTCGGATTTGTGTTTTTCTCCTTTTCCATGGGGCAGGTACTCTGTGCCGTCATGATCCTCTGCGGGATGTTGCTATACTGGATTTTGTGGAAAAGAGAAAATGGATAGAAATCGGAAACTCATGTCATCGACTTATATCGGTAAAACCGAAATCTTCCTTGCTGTTTTAAGCGGCATTCTGATGTCCGCTGCCTTTCCGAATATCGGTTTTTCCTGGGCGGCATGGTTTGCAATGGTTCCCTTATTGGTTGCAATGCGTCATCAGCCTTGGGGCAACAGTTTTCGCCTCGGTTTCATCGCAGGGCTTGCCCATTATTTTACCCTGATGTACTGGCTTTTCCATACCATGCGAACATACGGGTATCTTCCCTGGTATTTGAGTGTGGCCATCCTGGTATTAATGGTATCTTATGTTTCAGCCTATCTCGGGGCATTTACGGTTTCGATACAACAGATTGCCAAAACTCCGGGAAATTTGGTTTGGCAGGTTCCGGTGTTTTGGGTGTCCCTTGAGTTCTTGCGGTCTAAACTGTTCAGCGGCTTGCCCTGGGAACTGTTGGGATATTCCCAGCATGATACACTCCATCTGATACAGATTACCGATGTTTTCGGTATTTACGGGGTTTCGTTTGTCATTGCCCTTGGAAATGCGGTGGTCTTTATCGGATATCTTTTGATCCGGGATAAGGATTGGGGGAACACTAAAGTCACAAAACGATTATTTGCCGTATCCCTCGCCGGTTTCGCTTGCCTATTCCTGTCCACCTGGGTCTACGGCGACAAACAACTTAAGTTTTTTGATGACCTGATTTCCCGATCCCCAAACGTTCAAATTGCCGTGGTCCAGGGTAATATCGATCAAGCCGTTAAGTGGGACCCCAAATTTCAAGAGAAAACCATAGATGATTATATTAAACTGTCCGAGTCCGTCCTGTCTGATGATCTTGAGCTTATTGTATGGCCGGAAACGGCAACGCCCTTTTATTTGCTAAGGGAGGCCAAGCCGTCTGAAAGAGTCCTCAAAGGGATGCTGAATACCGGGAAAGATTTTTTAATCGGAAGTCCATCCTATGTGAATAGGGGAAACCGTATCGATTATTTCAACAGCGCATACCTGATTCAGGCGGAAGGCAGTATCGCCGGCAAATATGATAAAGTTCATCTGGTTCCCTTTGGAGAATATGTGCCGTTTAAAAAATGGTTACCCTTCATCGGAAAATTGGTAGAGCAGGTGGGTGATTTCAAACCCGGGAAGCGAGGCAGCACGATACCCTGGAGAGATTTAAAAATCGGTATGCAGATTTGTTATGAAATAATATTTCCGAGTCTGTCTCGGAGAATGGTTCAAAACGGAGCAGATCTGCTGGTGAATATTACCAATGACGCTTGGTTTGGGAGAACCGGCGCTCCGTACCAACACTTTTCAATGGCCGCCATTCGGGCTGTTGAAAACCGACGAGCACTGGTTCGGGCGGCAAATACCGGGATTAGCGGCTTTGTGGATCCGGTGGGAAGGGTGCTTGCAACAACCTCTTTATTTGAAGAGAAAGCCTTAAAACAGAAGATTCCGGTTTTGAAAACAAAGACCATCTATTCTCGATATGGTGATTTTTTCGCCATTGCCTGTTTAGTTGCGGCTTCGGTCGGATTGATTCAACGGTACAGATCTAAATTGCGTTTTAAGCGATAATTTCTTATCATATAGGATAAATAAACTGGAACCATAACCAATAAAAATGTAATGTAGTTATATAGAAAGACCAAGTAGGATTCAGGAATAGGCTTTGGAGGTGAAGCGGGTTATCTTCAAAGCCGATTGTGTTCACTTGGGCTTTCTTGATATCCAGGAAATGTAATTGGAAGGATCTTGGAATTTTTGGGTTAGAGGTCATAAATTAATTATGTCCGGGAGGAGGAAACCATGTCTATCGAACTGAAACAAACATTGAGTGATCTTTATTTGAAATTAGAACAGCTGAAAGGGTATCTTTGACCTTGCCGGCAAACAGAAACGGTTGGAAGAGATTGAAAATATTATCTCTAAGGAAGATTTTTGGAACAATCCGGATGACACAAAAACCATCCTCAAGGAAAGAACGCGGTTAACTCGTGCTGTAGAAGGTTTCACGACACTCCAGGAGGATCTCGAGGAAAGCCAAATTCTTCTGGACCTCGCCATGGAAGAATCGGATTCCGAGACCGTTGACGAAGTTTCTCATCAGATACCCGAACTGGAAAATCGTATCAAACAACTGTCGCTCGACTTGATGTTAGGCGGAGAAGATGATCCGAACAATGCCATCTTATCCATCAATGCAGGAGCCGGGGGTACAGAGGCCCAGGATTGGGCGGAGATGCTTTTTCGGATGTATTCCCGATATGTGGAGCGCAAGGGATACGGTCTGGATATCATCGATCTTCAGCCCGGGGATGAAGCCGGTATCAAGAGCGTTACGTTTACGGCAAACGGCGAGTTTGCATACGGTTATCTGAAATCCGAAATGGGTGTTCACCGGCTGGTGCGGATATCTCCTTTCAACGCCAGCGGTAAGCGTCATACTTCTTTTGCATCGGTGTTTGTCTACCCGGAACTGGACAAAGAAATTGTTGTGGATATTGATGAAAAAGATCTTCGGATCGATACATATCGGGCCAGCGGAGCCGGCGGTCAGCATGTCAACAAAACCAGCAGCGCAGTCCGGATCACCCATCTTCCCTCCGGTATCGTCGTTCAGTGCCAGCAAGAAAAATCTCAGCACCGGAATAAGGACCTTGCGATGAAAGTGCTCAAGGCCAGGCTTCATGAGGCGGAAAAGAGAAAACAGGATGAGAAACTTCAGGAAATGCATGACAACAAGGATGATATTGCCTGGGGAAGCCAGATACGATCCTATGTCCTGCATCCGTACCAAATGGTAAAAGATCACCGGACCAACATGGAAATCGGAAATGTGAATGCCGTACTGGATGGAACCCTGGATAAATTCATCGAAGAGGCGCTGCTGGCGGAAAAATTCTGATATTTACGATTTGCAATTTTCGATTTTCGAAGGATAAAGTCCCAAAGTGGGCAGAATGAGCGAAATTCCAAATTCCAAATTCCAAATTCCAAAATCGAAAATGACCATAGATTCTATAGAGATTCTCAGCGAATATTACGATTCGGAATCGAAACTTTTCGATATTCTGGTGGAACATGGTCGCCGGGTTGCGGCAAAGGCGATTGACGCTGCCAAGCGTGTACCGCACTTAAACCCGGATCTGGACTTCATACGGGAAGCTTCAATGCTCCATGATATCGGTATCTGTTTTACCCGCACATCTTCTCTGGAGTGTGAGGGAAAGCATCCGTATATCTGCCACGGCTATTTGGGCCGGGAACTACTCGACAGCAAGGGATTCAAACGGCATGCGCTGGTTTGTGAACGGCATCTCGGTGTCGGACTGACGGCAGAAGACATAATGCAGCAAGGCTTGCCCCTTCCGGTTCGGGACATGGTGCCGGTGAGTATCGAAGAACTGATCATCAGCTACGCGGATAAATTCTATTCCAAGTCGAACGGTTCGGCAGAAGGAGAAAAATCGGTTGAAGCCGTCAAAAGAGAGCTTTTGAAATTCGGTTCTGAAAAAGCAGAGCGATTTGAAAAATGGCATAGACTTTTAGTGCCTTAGAAATTTTTTTCTTGTTTTTTAACAAGAAAAAAATTTGGTGAAGGCACTTATCCCGTTTATCGGGGTTAGCACCTTAACGATTAATTTTTGTACATTTAGTGGCAAAAAAATAATTGGCATGCTTTCTCTATCTTGAACAATTGAATATTTTCGATTGAATATTGAAAATTGAAGGAAATCTATCAATTTATA
>CAYSUA010000441.1:0-5498 GCA_964433795.1 uncultured Desulfobacteraceae bacterium
TGACTTGATATCCAGCAAGTTGATGCGAGGAACCAGAGTTGATTTCGAAGACTGTCTGAGCTTGGTCGAGGCTCGCCGAGAGGAAATTGATATAGAAAAGCTTATCCACCATTTTCATGAAATGGTTAATTACGACGTGGGTGAATATCGATTGAAGCCAAATATCGATCATTTCCTGGTATTGTTACGAGAAAAGGGGCTTTATGACTGACCGAAAACTTTTGGCCAGCTTATCGAAACTCGGCTTTCCAATGTTTGAGCCAAGCGAAGAACTGGATGTCAACCGAACCCTGGCAGAGGTAGTTAAAAGCCATGATGCCCGGCTCTGGGAAGGTTTTCCTGTGTTGCTTACAAATGCGGCTGAAAGTTATCAGTTTGCACCAGAACAGGTCAAACAGCAATTGACGACAAAAGAAGAGAAAGACCAATTTCACTGGTTGATGCTCTTGTCCGGATCCCTGTTCTCACTTTATCACCTATCGTTCTCATGGTGGAACAAGCTCAAAAAAAGCCTTTCCAAAGAAGATAAGGCTACGGTCAAGACATGGAGGGATTATTTGGCCCATAACCAAACTCTAAAATGTAATGATGTAGATCTTGATCCAGAACGTTTGAAAGGACTGTTTGAGCTTTATTTTGAGAAAAAGGCCGAAAAAGACAGACGGCGAAAAGAAAAATATAAGGAATTTTCTCTGGAGTACGCACTGTCACAAGTTTTTTCACCAAAGCAGAAGGAACTGTTTAAGAAGAAGCTGGAGGGCCTCCCTCTAACTAAAACTGAACAGGAGTATTACTCTCGAACGGTCAAGAAGAAAGTGGTTGCACTGGCAAACTCTGAGCTGCATAGTTTGTCGAAAAAACTCTTGGGGCTATAAATTTAGCTCCTGTATCGTTGCCCTCTTCGGTCGAATGTAACTTTTCACCAACATCCCACTTGCCTAATACAACGTTTCACATAATTTCACACCCGTCCACTTGATGCGCAGGTAACGCATTAACGCAACCCCGTCCCCGTTCCACTATAGCGGAGATGGCCATCAAGCATTACCTGGATTCCTTTGCGCCTGCTCCGTGGTTCCCTGAAGAAACCACCCGCCTGCTGGACTTGGGAACCGGCGGCGGCTTTCCCGGCATTCCCCTAAAGATCTATTTTAAAACGATGCCGGTAACCCTCATGGACGCTTCTCGCAAAAAGACAAACTTTCTAAAACATGTGATACGAATGCTCGGTCTCGAGAAGGTAGAAGTCATTCCCTTTGCGGCTTGCCGGGCATATGCACAGAAAAAGCTAACAGTTGCACAGCAGAATAAGCTAAAAATTGCACAGCAGAATAAGCTAAATATTGTACGACTTAATAAGCTAATGGAAGATCGAGAATCATGAATGGACAATCTCCATCCTCGGCTAACATTCTTCATTTGACAAAAACATGATATCCTCTTAGCATTCGAAAGAAATTCGTATTTGATTCCATAAGGTTGTTTGCCCTAACCGAGGCGAAAGAAAGGATCGATCATGGACTACAAAGCGCCGAATTCCACGTGCCAATTGTGCATGTCTGAATATTCCGGAAAAGGAATGACGCGGCATATTAAAACATGCCTGAGAAAAAATCTGTCGAAGGGAGATAAAAACTTATTTTACATTCATGTGAGTGATTCATATAACAACGACTATTTTCTTCATCTGCTGGTTCAAGAGAGCAAAACTTTGGATCATCTGGACCGTTTTCTAAGAGAGATTTGGCTTGAGTGCTGTGGCCATATGAGTTCCTTTTCTTATGAAAGATGGGGCGATGAAATAAATAAAAGAAGAAAAATAGTAGATGTGTTTCATCCGGGTTTGAATTTGATTTATCAGTATGACTTCGGCAGCACCACCGAATTGAATATCAAGGCCGTTGGCACATACCGGGGAAAGGCGGAGAACAAAGAGAATATACGGATTATCACAAGAAATTCGCAACCGGTTATTCCTTGTGACGAATGCGCAAAGCATCCTGCTGTTGAAATATGTACCGAATGCCAGTGGGACGAAGGCGGATGGTTGTGCGAGACCTGTGCCGAAGACCATGAATGCGATGAAGAAATGAGATTGCCGGTGGTAAACTCCCCACGGACAGGGGTTTGTGGCTATACCGGGTAGCATTGGTCGCATTCACGAGGCGAAAAAGCATTAAGTCACTTCTAGTATTTTAATAGAAAGGACGATCATGGCCTTTTTAGGCAAAGAAGAAGACGGCGGAAAGCTGGATTTAGCGGATAAGCTATATGACATAGAAACAAAGCCCTATGTTCTTCCATACCTGGAGTTGCACAGGGCTTTGGCGCTTATCCGAAAGCGTTAAATCGATCGAAATAAAACGGTGAAAACTGAACGATTAGTCCTCTCGCCGAAGATATCCTTACCGTATCTCAGGCATTGACAAATCTGACGCACAGATACCTGGTGATCATGAACAAGCGCTGATCTGTCAGACTTATGTTTTTCGGCCGGCTGATATCTGGAGGTGATAGAAATCTATCTGATAAGATAAATTTCTGTGGAGAGTTTTATATAGGAGATAGCAAGCGCCAATTTCTAATCTCGTCAGAAGACTCCATGGATCACTTTTCATATCGTGACCAGAAGCTGCGCTTGCGGCCATGATGCTGATGCAGATTTTCCGCGTAGGCCCCGTGGTTTTCAAAGCCACGCCAATCAGAAACGGATGTCGCAAACCTGTCGAGCGTATTGAGATAGCGGGCTCCATGAGCATACGTTTTGGATTGAGCTCGGCGTAAAATCGAATCCAGCAGCGCTCTGTAGATGATGGAAGCGCACAGCCGGCGACCAGCCGTCTCCATAGCCTCGGCCAGAGGGATCAACCCACCATAAAAGTCACCGTTGAGCTGGCCGGCGCGGTCGAGCAAATAGGTTTCCGCCGCATCCATATGCCCAATTTCAACAAGGAAGATCGCGGCGGAATGGGATAGCGACGTGTCTCCGAGAAGATCGGCCACCTCACCCTCGATGACCGCATCTTTTTGGTCGTGACCGATAACCTTCAGAAGATCAGCGAGCGCATCTGCACTGCGATTACGTCTGAATATTCGCCAGGCAACTTCGGCCTGTTGGTGTTTGTCGCCCATCTTGCCAGAGATTTCCAGCAGCAACTGATCCCGTTCCTGCGCCTGGAAGGTTTCTTCCTCCGGCACCCGTTGCAGGCATGACAGGGCCGTTTCCGCATCACCGCTGTCCAGGTAGACCCGGGCAATATCCACACAGGCGGCAGTAGACAGTGTGCCCCAGGAAGCAAGCCGTGTTTTCTCGAAAAGAGGCGCATCCTTGATCTGCCGGGCAAGGGATTCAACCCGAAACAACCAGTGGCGTTTCTTGTATTCGTCAGTTTCTCTAATCGCGACGACTTGGAATCTCTCGATCAGATCCCGAATTATAGACTCAGGCAAATATTCCCCGGCGCAATCGACAAGGATATCCCGAACACCGTAATCGTCTTCCCGGTTAAGGTCGAATACCAAACCGCTCAACCATTCCTTGTCCTGGCATATAAAAGCATAGGAAACAAAGAGCTGTTTGGCATCAAAACGGAACACATCGCCCACACTCCCACTGGAATCATCACATTGCTCGAAGACGGCACTGTCTGCCTTATAAAATGCGGTCACCAGTTCCACGCCGATCCGCGGATCGTCCACGCCTGATTTCAAATCTTCAAGAAGCATTTCTAGCTCGTGGGCAAATGCGGCGGATTCATTCCAAGAAATAAACCGCCGCCTGCGTTTTAAACCGGCCAGTTTCGCCTTGTAGCGGTGGGCGGTTTTCTTGTCCGCTTCCATATCAGTTCAACTCCCGCCAGCCCGGCAACGCTCTGCCAAACTCTTCCTGAAAAGCCGGACGCCGGATATTGTCCTGTTTGACCTTGGCCGCAAACTTTTTCCAGCGCGCTTCGTTGCCGATCACCTCGACAAGCATATGCCGCACCTTGGCCATCACCTTGGCCTTGCAGGCATACTCCTTTCGGGTGGCATTGACCGTTAAATTACCGAGCCCGGAAATATAGTATTTAAGAATCTTTTCCGGATAGCGTTTTTCAAGCTTTTTGGCGGTTCGGATTTCATTGCTATAATCCCAGTCCGATATCGGGTATCTTCCCTTGGTCAAAATGGCCACGGCCTCATCGTATTCTTTGCGATGCATGCGAATTATAAGCTGTTCCGTCCGCCAGGCATTTTTCATCCGTGCCAGCACTTTGGGCTCATACCGCGCCCATTCGGCCTTTTTGCATATCTTCTTGAAAACCTTGTATCCTTTAAGTGTCAGGGCATCCGTGGCCTGGGCGAATTGGAGCGTCAGATATTTTTCGCGGTCACCCGCTTCTTCAGCCCGGTCGGCGACAAACAGGCGCAGTTCATCCATTCGTCCCTTCCCTTTGCGCAAGCCCTTTTCAGCCACCTGAAGGGCTTTTTCCTTTTCCCCGGACTCCCAATAAAATGTCGCCAGATCATGGTAATCCGCACCGTATTCCATATGGCCCGTGCGCAACTCGAGATATTTTTCCCGATCCCCGATCCGGCGGTAAATTCGACGTGCATTGGCTATTTTCCAATCGCCCTGCATGGCTTCGAAGGCCTCGGCCAGCACGCGCAGGTCGGAATCATCATAGCAGGCGGCATAGGCGATATCGTAAAGCGCATCATCCATCCCGGCATTGCCGCTTTCGATAAAGGGTAAGACATGATCAATGATTTCACGCCGATGGTCCGATCCCACTTTTTTCGAATTCAATTGCGTCTGAATCTGATATAGAAGCTCACCCACATGATTCTCGGTGGCATGATCCCCGCCGCCGTAATCATCCAGTTCGTCAAGATCAAACGCCAGCTCGGACCACAGGGCCAGCACGATTTCACCTTCAGATCGCTCTTCAAGTACTTTTGAAACAGAAACATGGGTTTTCAGAAAATCGAAGCATTTTCGTCGCACATCGGGCCGATCCGCTGCAAGCTCTGAAATAAGATCGGTTAAGACCTTTGGCGAGGCAGTCGCAAGCAACTCGGCCAGGGCATCCTCTTTTTTTGTTTTCTTTGCCATATGTCACTCCTCTTCAATGAAAAAACGGGCCACTTCATTCTACAAAGGATAGTCTCTCCATCCGTGTGCCCACACCCCCTCCTGCCATGGTTTGAACCTTTTCCCGGGACCACCTCTTCGGCAAAGAAGGCACCGGCTTTTATTTATACCATTTCGATGTGAATGCCAATATCTGCTGAATCAAGCAAGCTACTCTATGTCAGACTTATCGCATGTTTTACGACAGGCTGATATACTGTGGGTATGGATAGATATCTAGAACGATCTGTTTTTTCAGGATATTCTTGACAATCCAATTCAATGTGGTAACTACTTTATGTTCATCATGCGATAATCTCTAAGCAAGGGAGAGCAGATGTAATGATCATTAGACCCCGTTTCTCAAACTGAGAGGTGGGGTTTT
>CAYSUA010000442.1:0-5489 GCA_964433795.1 uncultured Desulfobacteraceae bacterium
CATTTTGTTGGCGGCCCCTTCAACCGGCGGGGCGGTGAGCTTGATTTTCAAGGCGTCTCCGTAAAGACCGACGACGCTGTTTTTTGACGACCGTGGCTGGATAAACACGTTAAAAGTGATCCCATCGGATGTCTCTTTTACGAAAAGCTTCTGCACCACCGGAGCTAAGATCCTTTTCGAATATTATCGATGATGCGGGTGGAGGAGATGTCTTCGGTTACGGGGATTAACACGACCCGTCCCCCCGACTGTTCAATGAGTTCATGTCCGTAAACCTGATCCGAGGTGTAATTGCTTCCCTTGGTCAAAATCGCCGGACGCAGTTTCTCCAAAATCGTGTTCAACTCATCCGAGGAAAACACAACCACGTGGTCGACACTGTCCAGGGCACTCAGTATTCGAACCCGCTCCCCGGCATTCAATACCGGGCGCCCGGGGCCTTTCAATTTTTGAATCGATTCGTCATCGTCAATGGCGACCACGAGAACATCACCTAACTGTTTTGAGGCGGCAAAGAGTCTGATATGGCCGGCATGCAGAAGGTCGAAGCATCCATTGGTCATGACAATACGCTTTCCCTGTTTTTCAAGCTGCTGTGAAAGATCGACCAGCTGATGCAAGGATTTCTGCTTGAGCACTGCCGGATCCCGGAAGGGTTCCTGAGCAGCCGAGAGCTCATCAAGCGTCACCGTTGCTGTACCCACCTTGCCCACGACAATACCGGCTGCGGTATTTGCAAGGGTTGCAGCATCTTTTAAGGATGCTCCGGATGCAACAGCCAAACCCAGTACTGCGAGCACCGTATCTCCGGCTCCGGACACATCGAACACCTGGCGGGCTTCTGCATGAATTTTAAACGGTTCCGCATCATGCTCAAACAGTACCATTCCGTTCTTACCGCAGGTAACAAGCAGAGAATCGATCTGAGAATTTTTGAGTATTTTTTCCACTGCAAGACCCAGATCCGATTCTGAATTGATCTCCATGCCTGCGGCCGACCCGGCCTCTTTCTTGTTCGGAGTCAGAAGGGTCACGCCTGAATATTTTTGAAACTCAAGGCCCTTTGGATCGGCGATGATCTTCTTGTTATGTTTTTTCGCCGATTTGACCATGTGGGAAAGGAGAGCCGGTGAAATGACGCCCTTTGCATAATCGGAAATAAGAACCACATCCACGGATTCGATTTTGTTTGTGATGCATTCTTTGAGAGTTTTTAATGTTTTTTCGGAAATATCTTTTTTTGTCTCGTGATCGATTCTTAACACATGTTGATTTGCAGCAATAATTCGTGTCTTGCGCGTGGTGAATCGGCCCGGGTCTTCGATAACCCCATCGGTGTTCACGCCGCGTTCATGGAATTTATCCATCAACATCCTGCCGTTGGTTCCTGGGCCGATGACACCCGCAGCAAAGACCTCGGCACCGAGGGTTGAAAGATTATTGACTACGTTTCCGGACCCTCCCAAGGTAAATTCATTATCCTTCACCGCAACCACTTGAACCGGCGCCTCGGGTGAAATCCGGTCCACATCCCCCCAGAGGTATTCATCGACCATTAAATCACCGACAACCAGAATACGGCACCCTTTGAATTTTTTGATATCCATTTTATTCAACCCAAATCTTTTATTTCGGTATCACCGTATATGACCCGACAGGCGGTTTTGTTGTAGAACATGTGTGAGCCCCAATCACAAATAATAGGTCCGCAGCTAAGCAGCTAATAGGTCGCAACCAGTGTATCCGATATTATGGTTTTCAAAGTGTCATAGCCAAAGGAGACCTGAAATTCAGGAAATTCGTCTTTCACGGTATCCGGAGGATGAAACAAAATTCCCTTGTCCGCCGCTTTCAACATGGTAATATCATTATAGGAGTCACCCATGGCAATGACTTTGAAATTCAAGTTTTTAAGGGCCTCAACCGCACCTCGCTTGCTCTCTTGCTGACGCAGGTTGTAGCCGACAATATATCCATCAGAATCGATGGAAAGGGTATGGCAAAACAGCGTCGGCCATCCGAGTTTTCTCATCAGCGGCCCTGCGAACTGCACAAACGTGTCCGACAATATGATAATCTGAGTGACCGATCGGAGCCAGTTTATGAATCCTAAAGCCCCTTCCAGAGGCTCCATGGTGTCGATGACCTCTGTGATATCATGCAGTTTAAGATTGTTCGTTTTCAAAATACCGAGCCGCTTTTTCATGAGCACATCATAGTCCGATATGTCGCGCGTGGTTAATCGCAACTCTTCGATACCGGTTCTTTCCGCAACATTGATCCAAATTTCCGGTACAAAAACACCTTCAAGATCAGCGCAGACAATATGCATGGCAAGTCTTACTCCTCTTCGTTTTCATCTTCAATGCGTATGAGTACGGTTTTATCACTGACTACATCCAGTTGATCGATTTCAGATACGGCTTTTTTCACATTCGATTCCTTCGCCGTATGCGACATCATCACAATGGGCACGGACCCATCGATTTTTCGTCCTTTTTGATGCACCGATTTGATGCTGATCAGATGGTCGCCCAAAACCCCCGAGATCTTCGAAAGAACCTTTGGACGATCCAGGACAAAGAGCCTGAAATAATATTGGGTTTCGATCTCATCGATGGACAATACGGGAATGTTTCGTATCTCGTCCTCCTGATAGGATAATAGCGGAATTCTTCCGGCTGACCCGGAAATCAGGTTCCGGGCAATATCCACAGTATCGCCGATAACCGCACTTGCCGTGGGCATCATCCCGGCACCATGGCCGTACAACATAATATCTCCCACCGCATCACCGGATACCGTAACGGCGTTGAGGGTGCCGCTCACATTGGAAAGCGGGTTCTGAAAAGGGATCATGGTGGGATGCACCCGTGCCTCAACACTGTGTCCCAGGTCTTTGCTGATGGCCAGGAGTTTGATTTTATATCCGAATTGGGCGGCATATTCGATATCCAAAGGCGTAATACTCGAAATTCCTTCAATATAGATATCGTTAAGATTCACCTCGGTACCGTATGCAAGGGATGTGAGAATGGTAAGCTTGTGAGCGGTATCAATCCCTTCAATATCCAGTGTGGGATCCGCTTCTGCATACCCCTTTTCCTTGGCATCGGATAACGCTTCCTTAAAAGCTATGCCTTCTTCCGTAATCTTCGTGAAAATATAGTTGCAGGTGCCGTTGAGGATACCGGCCATGGATTTTATCCGGTTTCCCACCAGAGACTCTCGAATAGCCTTGATGATCGGCATGCATCCGCCCACACTCGCTTCAAACGCAAGATCGACCCCGTTCCTGGAAGCAGCCTTGAATATGATATTGCCATGTTCGGCTAGAAGCGCTTTATTTGCGGTTACAACCGGCTTTCCGTTTTCCAAAGCCTTCAAAATCAATTCCTTTGCAATGGTATCTCCGCCGATCATCTCCAGTACGATATCAATTTTCGGGTCGACCACCACCGACTGTGCATCGGTTGTGAGCACGCCATCCTCAAACGGAATACCTCTGTCTCGCTCAATGTCAATATCAGCCACCCGTCTCAGAATGAGGTCAGCCCCCACCCTTTGCCGGATAATCTCTTTGTTTTCGAATAAAATTTTCGCCACTCCCGTACCCACAGTGCCGGCGCCAAGCATACCGATATTAATTTCTTTCATAGATACCGCTCCTTCAATTGATACTTAAAACTTTAAACTAAGAACCCTGAACTCTGAACCCTGAACCCAGAACTCTGAACAATCTTTACCCCATGATCTTTCGAAAGCCTCGAATCGCCTGGTTGATTCGCATATTATTTTCAATGAGTGCAAACCGAACATACTCATCGCCGTATTCCCCGAAACCGCGTCCCGGCGAGACGGCCACTCCGGCTTCCCGAATCAAGAATTTTGAAAATTCCACAGATCCCATATCAACAAATTGATCCGGAATTTTGGCCCAAACGAACATGGTCCCCTTGGGCGGATTCACATCCCACCCGACCCGGTTCAAACCGGTAACCAGGGTATCTCTCCGGGATCTGTATGTATCACGGACTTGTTGGACGCAATCCTGTGGCCCGTTTAGAGCAATGATCGCCGCAATCTGAATCGGTTGAAAGATGCCGTAGTCCAGATAACTCTTGATCCGCTGTAATGCCCCCACCGTCTCACGGTTACCCACGCAGAAACCGACCCGCCATCCCGGCATGCTGTAACTTTTGGATAGAGAAAAGAACTCCACCCCTACATCCTTGGCCCCTTTTGCCTGCAGCATGCTCGGCGCTTCGTATCCATCAAAAACAAGGTCTGCGTATGAAAAATCATGAATGAGCATGATGTTGTTTTCTTTTGCAAAATCGACAAGTTTCTGAAAAAAATCAAGATCGACCACCTCGGTG
This sequence comes from uncultured Desulfobacteraceae bacterium, assembly GCA_964433795.1. Taxonomy (GTDB): domain Bacteria; phylum Desulfobacterota; class Desulfobacteria; order Desulfobacterales; family SURF-15; genus DUZK01. The sequence continues at coordinate 4,380 of CAYSUA010000442.1, forward strand.
GTGGGATTGTGAGGATAACTGAGAATCAACAGCCTGGGCCGCGGCCAACTCTGCTGTGTCGCATGCATAAGGTTATCGAAGAAATCAGCGTCCGGTCCCACGGGTATTCCGCGAACATCGCCACCGGCTATAATTGCGGAATAGGGGTGGATGGGATAGGTGGGGTTGGGGGTGAACACAACATCGCCCGGACGTATGGTTACCAAAACCAGGTGCGACATGCCTTCTTTCACACCGATCGTGACAATGACTTCACTTTCAGGGTCAACCGCCACATCAAACCTTCGCTTATACCAATCGGAGATTGCCGCTCTCAGTTTCGTGATTCCCCTGGATGCGGAATATCGATGATTCTGGGGCTTTTGGGAAGCCTCAATGAGTTTAGCCACCACATGGTCCGGTGTTCCCAAATCCGGATTTCCCATTCCCAAATCGATTATGTCCTCTCCGGCTCTTCGTGCCTCCATTTTAATCTCGTTCACGACAGCGAACGTATACGGCGGCAACCGGTCGAGCCTAGCGAACTCTTTCATGATCCAAGCTCCCAATAAAATACGGTTAAAGAAGCCTTTAAATTATAATAGACGATAGGTTATGTCAAAAAAATTGTTTTGACTTTATCACTAAATTCGTCTAATCCTTACGAAAATTTAACATTGATGCTACCGATAACACCTTTTATACGACATGAAATCCCAGGCGTCCGGCCAAAAAAGTTTATCCCTGAAGAATCGTATTGGTGACAGTTTTTTAAGATTACTGGAATGGATTTCAAAGGGAAATCAGAAAAATACAGTATGTAAAACATGAACATCCGGATCCACCGGCACCCGGCGGGTGCCACCCCATAAACAATAATCAAGGCCGGACCCCATCGCATCGTGTTTGATACCATAAGCGCTGGAACCGGCCGTTTTTATATAAGAATGCGGATATCCACAAAGCCCAAGTTACTCACAGGAATAGGCTTTGGAGGTGAACCGATTCGTGCGCGTGTGACTGTCTGAGTGTATTAGGGAACGTTACATCGAACAGCATGAAGGAGCTGCAATAGGCCCTAACTGTTTTATTTCCCGAGATGTTTTGTTTATCTCGAAGCCCTGTTCGGTG
>CAYSUA010000443.1:0-5487 GCA_964433795.1 uncultured Desulfobacteraceae bacterium
CCCCGTATGTTTTTTTTACAGCGGCAATATCCATGGCCCCTTTTTCAATGGGATGAAACCCCGCCACCCCCAGATCGATAAAAAGATCCATTACCTCCGAAATATCCCCGTCACAATGCAATATCCACGGAATAGTGACCTTCTCCAGGACTTTCCTGTACCGAGGCACAAGCAGTTCTTCGAACACCTGAGGGGCGAACATGAGGCCCGACTTGTGGGCGAAATCATCGGTGGTCCAGAATATATCGAAACCGATTTTGCACATGCGGTCAGCCACCACGACCATCCAGTCAAAATACATATCCAGCATTTTTTCCACCATGGCCGGCTTATCGTAAAGCGCCATGGAAAATTTTTCCAAACCGAGGCTTAAAACCGTCTGAAAAAACCCGATACGTGTCACAAAGAATGTGACATAATTCCCTTTCTCGGCAATAAATTTTTCAGCTTCAGCATAAAGTTTATCATCATGGGGATCCGGCAGATCGATCATTGACAGATCATCTTCAGTCCTGATCATTCCGTCCCCAACAAATGTTCTGCCGTCGATTCCTTTGTGCATGTGGGCATAGGTCGGTGCACGCAGGATGTAGCTGATGTTGTCGAGGCCGAGACATGCTGAAATGGCTTTTGATTCTTCCACTGTATAGGGATTATCAGATCTGCTGCTCATACCGACATCCGCAGCATCATCCCAATTCAATAATTTCTGGGCCAAACCGCGATCAACAGCGATATCGCAAAACGGCACCCGATCCGGTTCCTTTAAATTTATGGCCTGTAACACCCTTTCGCGTGAACTCATCTCCATGATTAAACCTCCCGTGTGCTGAAATCTGCTTTTTCGATGTCAAGTTTATTAGGACGCAGATTTTCGCAGATGCACACAGATAATATATTCTTTTTTCTTAATCTATATAATCTGCGTTCATCAGCGTCCAAAAAAAAATCTATGCTATCCAGTTAAACGACAAATTTGAATGATAATATTTTTTCTAAATCAAGCGCCCATAGGAAATCAACATATTTTGGCCCCATATCCGGATTTTAGTCAATATTATTTGATAAAATTTAAGGTTAAGCACGCTTTGTTGTCATCGGCTATTGACAACTTCAGTTTCACAGATGTGGATATACAACTGTATGCTTGAAAAGGGGGCGTCCCCCAAACGGCCCATAGGTGGCAGGCTTCTGTTTTCACAAATATTATTAACAACATGTAACTTCAAAAGGAGGGATTTTATGAAAAAATCTGCATGGTCTCGTTGGATGGTATTAGTAGGCGCTGCCGGTTTCGTCATTTGCACGGTCTTGCTCTTGTTTGGGTCTCCGGCCTTAGCCGACACCTGCAAGAGCCGCGGTACGTTGGACGCCCGGTATTGCGATGAAGACGGCGATCTGGTAGCCGACACCCCGAAAGATGCAAGCAAATGGGTGGATCCGGATACGCTTATATTTTCCTATACACCGGTTGAAGATCCATCGGTGTATGAAAATGTGTTCACCGAATTTATGGATTATATGGCTAAAAATACCGGAAAAAAAGTCAAATGGTATGGTGCCGAATCCTATGCCGCTCAAGTGGAAGCCATGCGTTCGGGGCGTCTTCACGTGGCCGGCATTTCAACCGGACCCACCTGTTTCGGCGTCAACCTGGCCGGTTACGTGCCCTTTTCCATCATGGGCAAGGCGGACGGAAGTTTCGGTTACAAGCTTCAGGTGATTACCCATAAAGATACGGATATCAAGGCCATGAAAGATATGAAAGGCCGTAAAATCGCCCACGTAACCCCATCATCAAACTCCGGAAATCAGGCCCCCCGGGCGCTCTTTAAATCTTTGGGTGTAACACCGGACGTTGATTACAAGGTATCGTACTCGGGCAAACACGACAACTCCATCATGGGAGTGGCCAACAAAGATTACGATGCGGCACCCATCGCATCAAGTGTGTTGGATCGAATGGATCAAAAGGGGGTCGTTAAAAAAGATGATCTGCGCATCATCTGGGAATCCAAACTCTTTCCCACTACCTCTTATGGCTACATCCACAATATGCACCCGGACCTGGCCCGGAAGGTGGTCTACTCATTTCTGTCCTTTAGATGGGAAGGTACATCCCTGCATAAGGAATTCGGCAAGCAGGCAGACCGCTTCATTCCCATTACCTATATAAACCATTGGTCCGATATCCGAACCATTCAAAAGATGAACAACGTGGTCTATAGCGAAGATAGTTTGAAAGGCCTGAAGGTTAAAAAGAAGAAGAAAAAGAAGAAGAAAAAGAGTTAACCTTCAACTTCTTTTAATGCACAAACCGATAGCCCGCCGCCAGAAAGCGGCGGGCTCATTTTGATATTGCCTATGCTTCAAGTCATCGATTTAGATAAAGTATATTCCACCGGTACAAAAGCGTTGAGCAGCGTCAGCTTCACCGTGGATGAACCGCAGGTCATTGCCATTATCGGCCCATCCGGTGCAGGAAAAAGCACGCTGATCCGGTGTATCAATCGGTTGGTGGAGCCTACGTCCGGCAAAGTCATGCTGGACAGTATCGATGTGGCTTCTGTGAGTCGTCGAGAACTTCGTAAAGTCCGTCGACGAATGGGAATGATTTTTCAGGAGTACAATCTGGTGGAGCGCCTGACGGTAATGGAGAATTTACTGTCCGGCCGCTTGGGATATGTCTCTTTCTGGCGGTCCTACCGTCGAAAATTTGCTCCACAGGATGTGGTTGCGGCGTTTAAGCTACTGGAACGGGTTGGCCTGGAAGGATACCAAAACACCCGTGCCGACGCTTTATCCGGCGGCCAACGCCAGCGGGTCGGTATCGCGCGGGCTTTGATGCAGGCCCCGGATCTATTGCTGGTGGACGAACCCACCGCAAGTCTGGACCCCAAAACTTCTCGACAAATCATGCGCCTTTTGGTGGAACTGGTCAAAGAACAAGGGACACCGGCGCTTGTGAATATCCACGATGTGGCGCTGGCCCAGTCATTTTCAGATAAGATCATCGGATTAAAGGATGGCGCCATTGTATTCGAGGGATCCGCAAAAGAGATTACAGAAGATGTTTTAACCGAAATCTACGGGGAAGAAGACTGGAGCTTGACCATTCGTAAGGTGGATGAAGAAGACGAGGATACCCGTTCCAAAAAAGGAAAAAAGGATAACGGATATATTCAAGAAGCCATGACCGGATGACATCTTCTGAAATTAAAACAACAGCGGATACTCCCAGCTGGAATCGAATTCGGATGATCGAAAATCCGAACATCCGATACGGTTTGGTTGTTATCGCGTTGATTTATATTATGTGGTCTGTGGGAACCCTGGAGATGAATTGGACCCGTTTCTCCAACGGCATACCACGGGCCATAAACATGTTCAGTCGGATGTTCCCACCGGATTTCGGTCGCTGGAACCTGCTCGTTAAAGGTTTATTGGAAAGTATTCAAATGGCCCTGGCGGCCAGCGTTTTCGGTATGCTTCTGGCTATACCGCTGGGTATCTGTGGTGCGGTCAATCTTGTACCGAAACCGGTCTACCTGGTGGCACGCGCTCTTATCGTACTTTCCCGAACATTTCATGAAATCATCGTTGCCATCTTTTTTGTGAAAATATTCGGGTTCGGACCCCTTGCCGGCGTGTTGACGCTTATAGTGGCCAGCACCAGCTTCATCTCCAAAATGATCGCCGAAGATATCGAGAATATGACGCCGGGCCAGTTGGAAGCCATACGTGCCACAGGGGCCAGTTTTCCCAAATTGCTGATCTATTGTATTACACCCAATACATTGCCCCGGTTTCTCGGCGTTTCCATATACAGGCTGGACGCCAATATCCGCCATTCAACCGTGGTGGGAATTGTGGGTGCCGGCGGCATCGGGCAGGTCCTGGCCGCCTCATTCAGTCGATATGATTACGATTTTAGCCTGGCGATTTTGATCACCATTGTCTCCCTGGTTTTTGCCGGTGAATTTATTTCCAGCTGGGTGCGAAACTATTTGAGATGACCGTATCTGAACACGCTAAAAAATATCCCGAGGTCTGGCGCCGGTTTTCGCCGACCGAAACCCTGCTCCGCTATCTGGGATATCTCGTTACCGTCGGTGTGGCGGTATGGGCCATCAGTTTTCTCGACCTGCCGTGGTTTTACTTCTTAGATGCTCATATTCAAGCGCTCGATTTGTTCACACGTATGTGGCCGCCGGATCTGGAGTTTTGGGAAATCCTGGTGGATCCACTGATTGAAACCATTCATATTGCCACATTGGGTACCATCGTTACATTTTTTATCGCCTTTCCCATCGCGTTTCTTTCAGCCAGAAACACCACTTTCAACACCGCCACATGGTTTATCGGACGGTTGATCCTGGTGACATCCCGATCCGTCAATACGGTGGTCTGGGGGCTTCTGTTCGTTGCCATATTCGGTCCGGGCCCCATAGCCGGCATATGGGCCATTGCGTTCAGGTCCATCGGTTTCATGGGCAAACTGGTGGCGGAAGCCATTGAAGAAATTGATGAAGGCGTTGTAGAAGCCATTGAGGCCACCGGTGCTTCAAGACTTCAGGTATTGTTGTTTGGAATACTGCCCCAGGTGCTTCCGGTTATCTATGGAACCGCAGTCTACAGGTGGGACATCAATATCCGCGAATCAACGGTGCTCGGTTTCGTGGGAGCCGGTGGGATAGGGATACTACTATATTCTTCCATCAACCAGTTCCAGTGGCGGGAAGTATCGCTGATTCTCACGACGGTTTTCGGCGTTGTGTTGGTCAGTGAATTTATATCCGCTGCGGTCAGGCAACGCATCAGCTGACAACGGCAACACCCATCATCCCATCTCCCATCTCAATACCCTATTCTGAATCGAGCACCTTTCGGATGATAGCGGCCAAATCCTTCATCAGAATCGGTTTCATGATAAATTCTTTAATACCCATTTCTTTTGCGGTTTCTTCATCGATGGCCTCACTATAGCCCGTACACAAAATGATGGGAATGTCGTGTCGGATTTTCATCATTTCCTTTGCCAAATCTACTCCGGTCATATTCGGCATGGTCATGTCCGTGATGATAAGATCGAATGCATCCGGTTTGTTGCGGAAGGCTTCCAAAGCCTCTACACTACTGGTCCTCGCCTCTACCCGGTACCCGAGTCGCTCCATCATCATTCCGATGGTATTAACGGCAGCTTTTTCGTCATCAACGAAAAATAAGCGTTCCGTTCCGGTGGGCAGTTTAGCTTTTGGCTCCTTTTCCGTTCGGACAGCCTTATCAATTTTGGGAAGCAATACATGAAAGGCGGTGCCGGCTCCCGGCTTGCTGTCTACGGTAATTTCACCGCCATGGCCTTTTATAATGCCGTGTACCACGGCAAGTCCCATACCTGTTTCTTCGCCGTGTCTTTTGGTGGTAAAATAGGGTTCAAAGATGCGGTCCATGATTTCAGGAGCGATACCGTGTCCGGTATCCCTCACC
>CAYSUA010000444.1:0-5486 GCA_964433795.1 uncultured Desulfobacteraceae bacterium
CAAAGCCCCTAAAAATGGGCATTTGGTAGAAATCTTTCCGGAATAGGGGATATATCATCATATGGATATCCGAATGGGGATATAACAAAAATTCTTTTGACCTTTTCATCAATATTGGCGTTATCTTCATTACTGAAAGATATATCTCTAAGTTCACCTTCGTGAATACACTCCTGACTGGTCATAAAGCATTTCATCGTTCTCTCCCTACTTTAGCAACATAAAAATTATCGAAATATTTATAATACAAAAATTAATAGAAATCACTATATTTTCAACATGTTAGGTTCATTTGAAATTGAATTTGAAATTAACTAAGAAATTCGAAATTCTGCTTTTTAGTTATTATAGAACTGTTATGTAGAAACTACATAATAATAAGAAATACTTATCACCCAGATTCCCGATTTATATCGTAGATATCAGATGGACATCAACAATTTTCTAAAATTCATATTTTCATGCTTTCGATACGCTATAATGAATCAATAAAACTTAAAAATCAAGTTGAAGAAAACTCCAAGATGTCAGGTATCGTCAAAGCTATATTCAGGAGATGTTACATCATATCCTGGTTATTGTACATTATGAGGAGGTCCGCTCGTTTCCACAACATATTAAATTGTTGATCGAAGGTAGTAAAGTATTTCGACTTGGATTCCCAAAATTGTACCGTCGGAGATGGGCTATGCATAACCATTCACGCCATTTCTCGAAACCCGCTTTTCGATCCACCTTCCATCGGCTTCGATCCGGCCAAACACGATTTTCCATGATAAAGCCTCCATCCACATTGTGTCATAAATGAGGATCCACAATGTGTCCCCACAGGATCACCATCTGCAATTGAAAAACTGTTTGGGACTAATATGGAAAACCCCACTCGGATGCCGCACCGTGCCTAAGTGCTGTTACAATAGAGCAATAATCAGAAGGAACAGATTCCATTATCATCTTCTATTGACCCGGATTGAGATTCACATTAATCTCACAGAAAAGCAATAAACAGCAATATGGAATAGATATGGAAGCAGCTAAAAAAATCTCAACAATTGGTGGCGGTAGCGGACAATTTGCACTACTTTCCGGATTGCGCGATCTGGAAGCACTTGAAATCTCGGCAGGGGTCTCCATGATTGACAGTGCCGGTAACCATAGATAAAACTACCATTGTGGCCGAATTGACCGATGACACCCGGATCTATGATGAAACCGCAATCGGTATCGGCGTGGTGCAGGGGCTGGCCATCATCCCGGGTATCTCTCGATCCGGCTCCACCATATCCGTTGCACTTTTCTTGAAAATCGACCGGGAGACGGCGGACCGATATTCCTTCTTATTATCTATCCCTGCAATGCTCGGGGCTTTGATACTGGCATTGGTCTCCGATTCCATTCACAACTCGCTGCCCGCCGGAATCATATTGCTCGCAAGTGCCATTGCTGCAGTTGTTGGACATATGGCCCTTAACATACTGCTCCGACTCGTAAAAGATGGAAGACTCTATCTTTTGTACTGTATTGCTGGATAGCCGGCTGTGCCGCTTTAATTTTCACCGTATAGGAAAGGAGTGCCGAGGATGAACCCTAAAATCTTCAGAGAATACGATATCCGCGGAATTGCGGGAAAAGACATGACCGAAGACGATGTTTTGATCATCGGAAAGGCAGTCGGAACCTATCTAAAGCGGCGCGGGCATACAAAACTGAACGTGGGTCGGGACTGCAGAACCACATCCGACCGGTATGCAGAAAAGATCATCGAGGGTCTATTGTCCACCGGATGCGATGTGGTGGATATCGGCACATGCTCGACACCGGTCTTTTACTTTTCAATCCAGCACCTTAAAGGGCAAGGCGGCGTCATGGTAACGGCCAGCCATAATCCTCCTGAATATAACGGTTTCAAGCTCTGCATCGATCTGGATTCCATCCATGGTGAAGAAATCCAGGCACTGCGGCATATTGCAGAAGAAAACGCTTTTGAAGAAGGTGAAGGTGCGCAAAAAAAAGAGGATGTTCTTCCGGCTTATAAGAAATTTGTGGAAAACAATATTAACATTACCCGACCCATGAGAGTGGGTGTGGATGCCGGAAACGGTACCGCCGGGGTGGTGGCCGTTCCCATCCTGAAAAACCTGAATTGCGAGGTGCACGATATTTACTGTGAAATGGACGGCACCTTTCCGAATCATGAAGCAGATCCCACCGTGTTGGAAAATATGCAGGATCTCATCGTCCTGGTAAAGGAAAAGCAATTGGATCTGGGCATCGGTTATGACACGGACGGCGACCGGCTCGGGGTGGTGGACAAGGAAGGGAATATCGTTTACGGAGACAAACTTCTCATAATCTTTTCCCGGGAAATTCTTTCAAGAAAACCGGGAGCCACATTTATCTCCGAAGTAAAATGCTCCAAAACCATGTATGACGATATCGAAAAGAACGGCGGAAAGGCGATCATGTGGAAGACCGGCCATTCCCTGATTAAAAAGAAGATGAAGGAAGAAAAAGCAGAACTTGCCGGTGAAATGAGCGGACACATGTTTTTCGCCGACCGGTATTTCGGTTTTGACGATGCCGTTTATGCATCCTGCCGGTTATTGGAGATACTTTCAAATACCGGAAAGGAGCTGTCGGACCTCTTATCGGATGTTCCCGAAACCTTTACCACCCCCGAGATTCGAGTCGATTGTCCGGATGATAAAAAGTTTGCACTGGTTGAAAAGGTTACCGAACATTTCCGTCAACAAAATGAGGTCATTGATATTGATGGCGTTCGGGTGCTTTTCCCCGATGGATGGGGACTGGTCCGTGCTTCCAACACGCAACCGTCGCTTGTGCTTCGCTTTGAGGCGTTATCGGAAAATCGTCTTTCCGAAATCAAAGATCTCATTGAAACGGCTCTGGAGGATATTAAACAAAGCATGTAATGCAATGCCGTAAAAAACGTTGATGAGATGGAGATCGCGGTTTGCCCTTGCGTCTGGAAATTTTAATACGTGGGATTGATAGGCATGTTTAATTCAAATCGTTCTGCAAGAGTTTATCCCAGATCCCATCGGCTGGATCATTCCAGTTGAACGATTTCTCGTGGGTTCCCTTTCGGCCGGACCCATTATCCGGGTCCCATTTCTTGTCCGGGGTTACGCTGCTCCCGCTTTTATTGAATGCTGATTGATCGATTCTAACCACTGTGTCCGCTCCTTTATAAGAATATCTTCACATATTATCGGCTGTGGAACAAAAAACTTTAATCTGGCTATCTATAAAAGCAAAGTGCAGTGCTCCATCAACAGGCAGTTGACCAGATACATGGTGCATGGGTTTTGCCACAGACCCACGCAGACATACGCTGACAATTTTTTGCCTGGGCGACGATGCCCAGCCAAAGACATGCATGCCTTTCAGGCATATATTTTTAATCTTTTCGCGAAGCGATTGCATATTTTGATGGGCCGAGCCTGTCCCGCCATAGCAAAGTGCGGCGGCGGTTCGGCCCATCAAAACGTCTGCGCATGTCTGCGCGGGTGTGCGGCTAATTTAATGCCAGTTTTTGAGCCAATCCGGTGAGCCGTTTCTGGGTTTTGTCGTTTTTTAAAGCAATCGAAACCGCCTTGCGGGTGCCGATCAAAATCACCAACTCTTTGCCTCTGGTGATTGCCGTATAGAGAAGATTTCGTTGCAGCAATGGATAATGCTGAGTGGTGAGCGGGATAATCACCGCAGGATACTCGGATCCTTGCGATTTGTGGACGGAGATGGCATAGGCCAAGGCCAGTTCGTCCAATTCTGAAAAATCATAGGAAACCGTCCTCCCCTCATATTCCACGGCAAGGGTGAACATGTCCTCGGTTATCGTCTGAATGGTTCCGATATCTCCGTTAAATACGTCTTTCTCATAATTGTTTCTCAGGTGCATCACCTTGTCGTCAATTTTGAAGGGCCCGCCAAAACCCTTTTCCGATAGCGGATTCAGATTCAATTCCTTCTGAAGCACCTGGTTTAAATTGATGGTGCCGGTACGGCCGCGATGCATGGGGGTAATCACCTGAATATCTCTTTTTGGATCGAGTCCGTATCGTTCAGGAATCTGCTTCGTGCACAATTTTACAATGGTTTTGACGATTCGATCCGGATTCGGCTGCTCTATAAAATAAAAGTCTGAATGATCCGGTGATTCCGAATCAACAACCGGCGGTTTACCATTCCGGATCCTATGGGCATTGTACACGATTCGGCTTTCCTTTTCCTGCCGGAAAATTCGGGTCAATTCGAACGTCGGGAGTCGCTCGGAACGGATCAAATCAAATAAAACACTTCCTGGTCCCACCGACGGCAGTTGAAATACATCTCCCACCAGGATCAGTCGCGCCTGCATGGGAATTGCCTGGACCGTGTGGTACATTAAAAGGGTGTCCACCATGGATGCTTCATCAACGATTACCACTTCGGCTTTCAGGGGATTGTCTCGATTTTTTTCGAACCGCCCTGTTGAAGGAGAGCATCCGAGCATTTTATGAATTGTCTCGGCCTTTCTTCCTGTAACTTCCGAAAGCCGCCGCGCAGCTCTTCCCGTGGGTGCGGCAAGACGGGTCTGTTTTGAAATCATCTCAAAAAGCGTGGCAATGGAGCGAACGAGTGTTGTTTTGCCCGTGCCCGGACCGCCCGTGATGATCGCCACACGATGGCGAAAGATCTCTTGGAGAATATCGATTTGCTCACCGGAAAGTCGTATGGACAATTCATTCAATATGGTACCGGTTATTCTATCGGCATCGAGATCAGGAACCGTTATCGGTACCGATAAAAGGGCTGCCAGTTTGTTGGCGATTCCCGCTTCTGCTTCATAATAGGTCCTGGGATAGATTGCGTCGGAGGCTTCGGATTCCGCATCTTTTTCAACGACAATATCTTGACCTTCAATGAACTCAAAAAGCGCCTCTTCCACTGCATCGGGAGCGATCTCAAATTGTTTTCTGCACCGTTCAGCCAGCTGATCTTTGTGGATAAACACATGCCCGTCATCTGAAATCTGCTGGAGGAGATATTGAAGACAGGCTCTGGTCCGTTTCGATTCGTCGATGGGCTCATGGGAATTTCTAAGGACGGCATCGGCAATGTGGAATCCGATGCCCGGTAAGTCGTCAACCAGGCGATAGGGATCTTCCTGAATGATGGAAACAGCATCCGATCCGTATAGTTTGAAAAGCTTTGCACAGTACGACGTCTTTATGCCGTTATCCTGAAGATAACGGATCAAATCTCTCATGGCATGGTGCCTTTTCCAGGAAATCGAGATCTGTGCTGTCAGGGCAGAGCCGATCCCTTTAACCTCCATCAGTTTCTGCGGCTCATGTTCAATGATATGGAGGGTGTGTTCACGAAAATGGTTGACCAGACGGGTTGCCGTTTTAGAGCCGATTCCCTTAACGGCTCCGGATTCCAAATACTTCCGGATCCCTTCAACATCAGACGGCAAGACA
>CAYSUA010000445.1:0-5477 GCA_964433795.1 uncultured Desulfobacteraceae bacterium
CGCCCTTTACCGTGCCGATGACCACCCTGCCCCGTGAATCGCCGCTTTGGGTGTTTTCAAGAATCGGTTCCATTTTCTTCATAACGGTTTTGAGGATCTCTGCAGAATATATGAGCTGGCTGATGAAATAATCGTTTGACGAGAATAATTCTCCAACTGCCTCCATGCCCTGGTTGCATGCTTCGATGATTTCCAATGGCGAAATCCCCTGGCTTATCTTCTCCTCCACCAGACGATAGACCTCGTCCTCTTTGAGATCCCGCAATGCATCCGCTAGTTCCGACATTTCCCGCTCCTTTAAATTAGCCACAGACCCATCCCGGTGAAATAGAAACAGATTTCACGGGACAGGCACAGACCAGTCTTCGCCAAGGCTACGCCGCGGCAGGCATACACAGACGTTTATCCATTTTTCTTTTGCCGACGTGTGAAAGAGAAAAGGAGCTTTCCTAAAAAGGAAATTCCTATGCTCTCAAGTTAAAATAGATCCTCATCCAGCATCAAGCATCCAGTATCCAGCACTAGAACACCCAATGCCATATCCAGGTGTATGCCATGGCTTCCAGCTGCTCCCAGGGTCGACGGATCAGTTCCTCATCTCCCTGAATACCGCCTATTTCCACTTCACGCTTCTCCCAGGAGGTCATCATTCTGGGTTTTAATTTTGTAGGCTTGGGATCCTTCTTTTTTGGTGATGGATTCAAGCCGGAGTCGTAGGTTCCGAATTCCAGGATGGCATCGATCATTGCCCGGTAATTATCATGTTTTGTATCGTAAGGAATGTTACAGCCACCGTTTATCATCAAGCTCTTATCACGACCGGCGTAATCGCACAACTCTTTGACCCGATCCCGTATCTCTTCAGGAGTACCGAGGATGAAAAGGGATTCGGCGATTCCGCCGGCCACGCACTGATGATGCCCGATATCTTCCAGGGCTTTAAAAATGTCCCCTTGCGTGTCGATGTCACAGAGAACCGATCCCTTGGGCAGTTCCAGCATATGGTGCCAGTGATGGCTCCAGTCCCCCTCCAGATACGCTCGAATGGTGTATCCGTTTTCAATCAAAGCTTCCAAAGTCTTCTTGAACGAAGGCCAGTAGAATGTATCGAACTGTTCCGGGGAGAGAAACATGGGCTTATGGGTGGGCACGAAGATCGGATATCGTTTGAACGGATCGGCTGTGGCCAGTGCAAAGTTCACCATCTCGTCCACCAGCACATCGCAGGCCGCCGTCAGTTTTTCCGGGTTGCGGAACATATCCATCATTGTGCCGTTAAGCCCCCGCATGACGTCGGCGATAACGTCAAACGGTGCGATGAAGGCGCCGGTCATGGGCTGAGGCATACCGCACTCCTCCTGAAGGCGAATCGATCGGTTTCGCATGACCTGCCCCATGTGCACGGAAGCCATACCGCCCTTGAGCAGTGCCATGCTGGATCGGATGGAACCCGGCTGCGAAAAATCCCCAAGGATTCTGGGAAGAAAAATTTCCAGCATGAAATTTACCGGATTTTCAATCAAGCGGTCATACTCGTCGGGCTTCATATACTCGCTTTCTACGAACTGGAATTGGGAACCGGGCGGAAGATCTTTTCCGGGAAGCCTGTATGTACGGCATCCCACGGCGTCTAAAAGAGGACCGTATATGCGATTGTCCCTAAGCACGTCAACTTCAGGAAAGTCACGAGCAAACGCCATCTCGGCTTCCAACCACTTCTCCGGATCATAGATGGTCTGTTGGTGAGTATTGCCGGAGTAAACCTCTGCAAAGTAATTGCTTCCCGTGGCTATGGGCATGCGGTCGACGGGCTCCAAAGCGATGGCCGCCTGATATCGACCCAGCCTGACATCATATAGCGCTTTTAATTCTTCAGAACTCATAAGTATCGCCTCATTGACACCACTCTCTCTGAAAGCGCTTTGGTATCTCCCCAGAATATACACTGCGTTCCGCAGACTTGGCTGCAGGCCGGGCGCTCACCGCTGTTGAGCCTTTCCACACACATGTCGCATTTGACGGCGATCTCACTGTCATCATCGAACTGCATGGCGCCGAAGGGACAGGCTTCGATGCATTCTTTGCAGCCGATGCACAGCGCATCATCGATCAGCACAATCCCCCTCGGATCCTTGGAGATGGCATCAACCGGGCAGGATTCCAGGCAGGGCGCCTTTGTGCAGTGGTGACAGTATATGGGGGTAAAGTCCGGCGAGTCTTCAATTACGCGCACCAGCCTGGGTCCAACGCCAAGCCCGTGTTCCTGCTTGCACGCGATTTCGCAGGCATGGCACCCCATACAGTCTTTCTTAAAAAACATCAGTGAAACCTTCGCCATTGTTTTTCCTCCTTGATCAATTGAATCCCGCCTTTCACGCCGGGGAGATGTTACACAGACAAGCCCTGAGATTGGTGGCACCGATTGCTGGGTCCATGGACTCATGGGAGTTGTCCGTCAGAATATTGATATTGGATATATCCCAACCGTATCCCGGTCCTTTCATCTCCGGGTACCACCAGCCGTGCTCGGCGACAATTACCCTGGGGTCGATCCATTTATTCAACTTTGCCCGCTCCTTGCATCGACCTCGGGGAGATTCGATAGTGACCCAGTCGCCTTCCTCGATGCCATGTTTTTTGGCGGTGTCCGGATGAATCTCAACGATGGGATCCGGCCTTATCTCTCTCAGCCAGGGCTGCATGCGATTTGCGGAATGGAAAAATGTCGGGGTACGCAAACCGGCATTCAGGATATACGGATATTTCTCCGCAAGATCGGGTCTGGAAACCGGACTTTCAGGGAGCTCCGTATATTTGGGCAGGGGATCAAACCCCCATTTCTCAAGCACGGTGGAATACAGCTCCACTTTCCCGGTGGGTGTAGAAAATCCCACCTCCTTGTACTTGTGATATACCATCTCTCCTTGCAAATAACCTTTCTGTTTGAATTCTTCCCATGTCAGTCCTGCGGGTTCTAGCAGATAGTCGAGTGCATCCTCCACGGTGTCCCACCATTCCTGACCCATTTTTTTACCCAGTTCCTGGAAAATTTTGTGGTCCTGCCAGGCTTCACCGATCTCGACACACTTCTGTCTGGCCAGCACAAAGCCGTGCCGCTTCCAGTTATCCGCCACATGGTTCTGCTCCAGCCAGGTGCCGGCAGGCAGGAAGATATCGGCCAGTTCCGCAGTGGGGGTCATAAAGTGATCGATGACGACAAGAAATTCCAATTTTTCTAAAGCGGCATACGCTTCTCTGGCGTTGGCCCGGGTGGTTACCGGATTGGTTCCGCACAACAACCCTGCCTTTAGCTGATACGGTTTCCCGGTCAGGATGGACTCCCACGCAACCTTCGGGGTTATAAAGGCGACCCTGGCGCCCAGTTTATACCGGTCGCTGCCCAGCCGTTTTGCCCGCACTTCTTTGGAAAGATCTTTGTGGCGGGAAAATTCGGCCACCGTTCGCGTGGGAGGGTTGACATAAAGGACATTGCCGCCGGGTGCGTCCAGATTGCCGGTGGCTGCCATGAGTCCGGTCAAAATACGCGTACAATCGGCACAGTTATTGGTCTGCTCCGTCGGCACGCCCCAGTGAATACACGCCGGTTTGGTTTGGGCATACATTCTGGCGGCCTGACGGATAAGATCTTTGTCTACCCAGGTGATTTCTTCCACCTTCGCCAAGGGGTAGTCTTTCACTCTTTCCTTGAAGCCATCCCATCCGTTTATGTAGTTTTCCACAAACGCGTTATCGTAAAGTTCTTCCTCCAGGATGACGTTGTGGAAGCCCATGGCGAGGGCGGCATCCGTTCCCGGCCGAAGCTGCAGCCACAGATCTGCTTTCTTGGCAACGAATCCCTTTCGAGGATCGATACAAATCAGCTTGGCCCCCTTCTTGTGGATCTTCCAAAAATCCACCCCCTTGTACTCGTCCGGGTTTGTCCACTGCGGGTTGCAACCCCACATCACGACGCATTTCGGCCCTCCCCGATAGTCGCAAATAGGCAGATTGCCCAAAGTCACCAGAGTTGAAGCCACCCTGGAGACATAACACATGTGACCGGCGGTGAGTACATTGGGAGTTCCCAGCTGGTTGGCAAAACGGTATAAATGGCTCTCATAATCCCTGCCGGTGCCCTGCCCCACGACGATATGTTCGGGTCCGAATTCATCGATAACGGATTGAAACTTCGCGGCTATGGTATCCAGGGCTTCATCCCAGGCAATCTGCTCCCAGCCGTTATTTCCCTTTTTCATGGGATGAAGGATTCGGTCCGGATGGTACGCCAGCTGGGTAATGGCCAGTCCTTTGCTGCAAAGACTGCCGTAGCTGATGGGAGACTCCGGATCTCCCTCCACTTTAACGACCTTGCCATTTTGAACGTGGGCAATCACCCCGCATCCGCCGTGGCAGCCGCGGCAGGCCGTTTGAATCTTTTCTACGTCGACCATTAATCATTCCCTCCCTAACCCGGATTAACCCGCCAGAGGGAGGCGGGAAAGCCGGAAATTCCAAATCTCAAATCACAAATACCAAATGGTTCGACAAGCTCACCACCCTGAGCCAAGTCGAAGGGCAAATCACAATTAAGACTAATTCGCCTATTTCATGAAATTTTTTATTATTTTCACCACCCGCTTCGTTTGAGACACAGAGTTCACGGAGATGTTAAATCTTTTTTATTTGCCGGCGTTTATGTCCCGTCTTGACGGGGGAGACGCCCCGAAAACGGGATGCAAGCAACGGCAAATCAAAACCATCATGCCTTCGGCAGCGTGGGCTATATATGCCCGAAGGGCTGAGTAGGTTTTAGCGATCGGCATCTCCCGATCGCGAAAATAAAAGAAACGCTCTGTGTCCTCCGTGACTCGGTGGTAAATCATTAGTTAAAGATCTGTTATTTCTGCAATGTCCGAGATTCCGAACCTCAGCGCATGTATGAAACTTTGAATACCCTGAACGTTTTTTTCAATCACCGGCAATCCCTTGCCGGTATCCGCCAGTTCGCGGGCAAGACGATCGATCTCTTCGATCTTCCTTTTCATTTCCTTAAGCTGAAGCATTTCTTTTTCCGTGTTCTCCGGCGCCATTTTTACATCTCCCTAAGATCTTTAAATCGTTTGGCCTTGAGCGTGTAACGGGGAAGTTCACCCGGTGTTATAAACTCGATGTTAAACCTCAGGTTCGTCTTTACCTTTAAGCGTTCATTGATCCGGGATGACAGTGCTGCTGTTGCCTCGGCACCCATCTCTTCCACAGGTTCCACCTTGAGACTGATCTCATCCATTATCCCTTTTTTCTCCACGATCACTTCGTACTCGGTGACCATGGGAAATTCTTTTCTCAAAACTTCTTCCACCGAAACCGGAGCAAAAAGAATACCCCTGATCTTTCGCAGATCATCGGCCCTTCCGGCCACCTCTGAGATCATCATGGAAGTTCTGCCGCAGGGGCAACCGTTACTCCCTTTTCTGACG
>CAYSUA010000446.1:0-5462 GCA_964433795.1 uncultured Desulfobacteraceae bacterium
GACTTTGACGCCATGTCCGGCATGATTGCCAAGGGGCTGAAAACACCGACGCCGATATCCCGGGGCGAATTCGGAGCCGTGGCCGTTGACCGCATTCTGTCGCTTCTATCCAAGAATCAGATCGATGCCTCCTGGTTTATTCCCGGAACAATCATCAGAACATATCCCGATCATTGCCGCCGCATCTTCGAAGCCGGACATGAAATCGGAAATCACGGCTGGACACACGTACCGCCGGCCGATCTTACACCGCAAAAGGAAGACGCGGACCTGGCGCGATCTAATGAGGCAATCGGTGAGATCACCGGCCGGTCTGCTCGTGGGTACCGCTCGCCGTCCTGGGATCTCAGCCCGGTTACCGTGGACCTGCTTCTCAAGCATACGTTTCTCTACGATAGCAGCATGATGGGGCACGATCATTCCCCCTATTTTGCAAGGCGGAACGATGTCGTTTTGGATGACGAACCGATACAGTTCGGTGAAACCACAGCGCTGATCGAAATGCCCGTCAGCTGGTCCCTGGATGATTTTCCGCACTTCGAGTTTCTCAGACTGCCGAATTCGGTGTCGCCCGGCCTCGCAAATGCACAACAGGTCCTGGAAAACTGGATCGATGATTTCGAATACATGCAGCGAACAGAGGATTGGGGCGTGCTGATCTTTACCTTTCACCCCTTTGTGGTTGGACGGGGGCATCGAATGATTGTGCTTGAAAGACTGATCTCGGCGCTTCAGGAACGCGGTGCTTGTTTCACCACCATGGAAAAGGCCGCTTTGGAATTTCGTGATCGAAGCCGTGAAGCATAGTCCCCCGGGTTTTCTTGACTTCGCCGCTGACTTCTCCTAAAAGGGTTGACATAATGGAAGGGATAAACCGAAAAGATATAAATCCCGGAATGGATGTCTATATCGTCTTGAAAAAAGATCAGCGAACCGGGCGACTGACCCGGGGCGTTGTTAAGGATATCCTGACGAAGTCCGCCCGTCATCCACACGGTATCAAGGTGCGGCTGGCTGACGGCCAAGTGGGCAGGGTCAAGAAGATCTCCACCTAAAGCTGAACGCTGAGGGAATGGTGGAGGGATATCCGAAGAGATGAGGAGTATTCACATGCCAAAAGCAGGAAAGATAAATAACGTCTTTTATCGAGACCTTGAAAAAAAATATCCGATTATTGAAAGAGCTGAGGGCGTGCATCTCTATGATGATGCAGGAAACCGATACCTTGATTTCGGGTCCGGAATCGGTGTTGTCAATATCGGATATAATGTTCCCGAGATTAATGAAGCCATGGCCGCCCAAGCCGGCAAAACAAGCTTCGTGTATTCCGCACCTTTTACGACGGAAGCACAGATACGAATTTCAAAAAAGATCATAGACATGAGCCCGGAAGGGATGTCGAAAGTGCTCCTGGTTTCCGGGGGGTCCGTGGCCATGGAGTCTGCGATCAAGCTTGCCAGGCAGTACCACATAGAACGCGGGAACGCATCGAAATATAAAATCATTGCACGCTGGACCGGGTATCACGGGAATACTGTCGGTGCGCTGTCGGCTTCGGGGCGGAGTTCATGGCGTGAGTATTTCGAACCGTATCTTTTGAATTTTCCGCATATCCAGCCGCCATACTGTTACCGTTGCCCGTTTGACAAAGAATATCCGGGCTGTGGTCTGAAATGTGCGCAGGAACTCGAGCGGGTGATTCGGTTCGAAGGTCCTCAGAACATTTCCGCTTTTATTGCAGAACCGATCATCGGAACTTCCGCGCCGGGGGTAACTCCCCCACCGGAATACTATCCCATGATTCGGGAGATATGCGACAAATACGACATTCTTTTTATCAGTGACGAGGTGATTACCGGATTCGGTCGCACCGGAAAAACTTTCGGCATCGATCACTATGATGCGCTGCCGGATATGATGGTGGCCGGCAAAGGTGTCGGCGGCGGGTATACGCCGTTGGCGGTGGTGATCGTCAGCGACAATGTGTTCGATGCGTTTGAGAAGGGCAGCGGAAAGCACACCCAGGGGTTTACATATTCCGGCAACCCCCTGTCGGCGGCCGTGGGGCTGGCGCTGCTGGAATATATCGAAAGAAACGGTCTCGTCGAGAGGGTTTCCGAGACGGCGGGATACCTTAAAAAGGGACTGGAGAGTCTCCGGGATACCGGAATTGTCGGCGATGTGCGGGGAATGGGCTTTCTGCAGGGAATTGAGTTCGTTCAGGATATTGAAAAAAAGACACCGTTTCGAAAAGAAGCGAATCTCACGGCCAGGATCGTTGAGGCGGCGTTCAATCGCAAATTAATGATTATCGGCGGGATGCCCGGGGTTGTCGATAACGAGATGGGAGATCAATTGCAGATCACACCGTCATTTACAATAACCGAAGAACAGATAGACACCGCCGTAGATATTATCCGGCAATCGATTGTTGAAGTGAAAAAGGATTTGAAAATTACTTAGTGCCTAGCCGTCTGCCTCACCGGATAATCGACTTGGGTGTGGCCTCGATCCGGGTGACCCGCATCCTGTCACGGTCAAGCATCTCGTCTGCCTGGGGTTTGATTTCGGTCGTCCAGAACTCGGTCTCATACACGGCTTTGTAAAGCCGTTCTTTCTCCTCCTCGCTCTCGAAGCGGCGAATCCAGACGTAGAGATCCGGTTCGTCCAGGGCCACGAAGCTCCCGACGAACACCATGCCTTTGGAAACCTGGAAGGGTATGATCTGCTCTTCCATCAATGCCACCCATCGATCCCGCTTTCCGTCCTTGATGCGATACTCGCGAAGCTCAAAAAACATAGCTTAATCCTCCTGAAATTGCGTAAACAGATTTATTGAAAACCCAGATTGAACCATCACACCCCTTCTTCCATACAATAAAATCACCCCCTTTCCCACAATTAATTTAAGGTTTCATATTCTAAACCTGAATATCATTTTAAACATTCAAAATGCATACTTGACAAGTATGAATTCGTAAAATATAATTCATATTATTTCTAGCAGATGGAGCCTAATTATGAAAGCGAAAGTGGCGGAACGGGGGCAGGTCACGATTCCCAAGGCCTTGCGCGAACGATTGGGCATTCGGCCCGGGACCGTGCTGGACTTCGAAGAAGATCAGGGTAAACTTATTGCCGTCAAAGCCACGGCTATGGATGCGGTTGATCAGGTGTACGGCAAGCTCGGTCGCGGCAGACGAACAGAGGTTATCATGCTGGAGCTTCGGGGTAAGCCGTGATCACCGGAATTGATACCAATATCCTCGTAGATATTCTCGAACCGGATCCGGCATACGGTCCGGCTTCCAGAGAAGCACTCAAACGCTGCCTGCATGAAGGGTCCGTCATCGCATGTGAGGTGGTGTGGGCTGAAGTCGTAACAGCATACAGCCATAAGAAAGAAGAGGTTGTGGACGTATTGAGACGGATCGGTATAGAATACTCCGCCATGACGCTCGAAGCTGCCTTGAAAGCGGCAAACTGCTGGGCCGCCTATAGAAAAAAAAGCAAAGCTCGGGGTCGTATCGTTGCCGATTTTCTCATTGGCGGCCATGCATTGGTTCTATGCGACCGGCTGTTGACCAGAGATCGTGGTTTTTACAGAGGCTATTTTAAATCCCTCAAAGTCGAATTTCCTTAAGGCCGATTGTGTCAGAATGCCGGCCGGTTTGCGAATATGATGTTGCGGTAATGCCCCATGTGGACATAGACTGGGCCCTTGGCCTCAACCTTGACGGAAAATGGAGAAGAGAAAAGATCCGTGTGCGAATTGAGGAAACTGCTTTCCAGCGAGATGAATAGCGGATATGCCGTCCTTATTGAGGCGTATGAATGGCTGAACGCCAGAGGAAGCAGCCAGTGGCCCCATCGGTTTCCTTATGAAAAATACAGCAGGTGGCATGAACTGGGATTAAATTACGGATTTTTTTCAAACGAAAAGCTCACAACGGTGCTGTCCTTGGTGGAAGAGGCCGACGATAGATGGCGTGATTATCTTTCCGGTGCATGTGTCATGTGGGTTCGTGCTGTCGCCGGATCGAACCGGCTCCGCAAAAAGGGGTTCGGCCGCCATGCCATCCAGGCTGCCGTTCAGCGGATCGTTATTGAGCAGGGCAGGCCGTTATTTCTTCACTGCTTCAAGGGCAGCGGCTTCCTTCCGGTCTACTACGGTCGTCTCGGCTTCAAAGCGCTCAACGAAACGGAGCTTGAAAACGGGCCCTGGGTATTGATGAAGCACCCGATCCCATGAGGATCAACCGAAAGCGGTTTCCGCATACCGCTATAAATAGGACCCTTTATCTATGATGATATCGGAAAGGAGAAAACAATGGAATATGTTCGCATGGTTGATTTCGAGGCCATCGAAAAGAGCGGCGCCGATGAGCGCTTGACCCAGAAGCTGTTCGATCACACGTCCGGTGCCAAGCACTGCACCATCAATTGCATCAAGACGCCCCCGGGCGGAGGCTCCCCGGGCGGCATGCACACGCACACCGTCGACCAGGTCTTTTACGTCCTGAGCGGCAGCATGAGCATCGAGGTCGAGGGAAAGCAGCACGAGTGCGGACCCGGCTCGCTCATCATCTTTCCGGCCGGCGTGCCGCACCGCAACTGGAACGGCGGCAGCGAGCCGACAGTTCATTTGGCCTTCAATACGCCTCTGCCCGATCCCGACGTTCCCTTTGTTAAAACGTATAACCCCTAACCCGGATAAACCGGAAAAGTTACAAGTGAACTAAAGTTTGAAGTGTCTAAAGTTAAGGTTTCGCTTTGCTCTATTTTTTTATAAAAATGATAGAATTCCACAATTTTAGGAATTTTAGGCACTTCTTTGAGCAGCTTACCACTGGTTGTGATACATGGGGAACACATCGTCTTCAGCCGTTACGAAGTTGATTAAGGCGGGCTTGCCAGAAGCCATCGCTTGAACAGCCTTTTGGGTGGTCGGGATAATCTCATCGGGCTGGGTAACCGTTGCAGCGAAAGAGGCACCCAAGGCTTCTGCCACTTTCACATAATCCCCCGATACCTTGTTTAGGCCATATTTTTCGGAAGCGACCGGGAACATTTTGCTATAATGCCCAAATACACTGTTGTTCAGGACTACAACCAGAATCGGGATGTTCTCCCTTGCCGCCGTCTCAAAATCCATTCCCACCATGCCGATAGCTGCATCGCCACCGACCCAGATACAGATCTTATCAGGGTTGGCCAGCTTGGCTCCCATAGCCAATCCCAGACCTTGACCCAATGTCGTCGATTTTCCCCATCCGATATACCCGCCCGGAAATACCGACTCCCACATGGGAACCATTTGATCTCTTGGATTTCCGGAATCATGTGTCACTATGGTCTCGTTCATGTCCAGTGCCTTCTGAAGATCTCGAATAACCCGGTATGGACTAATAGGGATTTCATTCGAATCAAGCCTCGGGCCCCACTCTTTCATGAATTCATCT
>CAYSUA010000447.1:0-5441 GCA_964433795.1 uncultured Desulfobacteraceae bacterium
GCAGCTTGAGCTGAATCCCCCTCTCAGGGATTCAGCTCAAATACTCTGAGTCCTCTGTGTGCTCTGTGAGAGATTTCTTTTATCTCCGTCCGACCTGCCGCGGCGAAGCCTCTCGCGAAGACGGGTCTGCGGCTAATCTCATATTTATTTATCCTCGGCGATATTATCCAGTTCCCGCGCTAACTGCAAGATTTCTTCAAAGTTAAATTCCTCGGCATGGGAAACGATCATTTCACTGACCGGTGCAAAAGCATCGGACTGAGATTTCAACTCATTGCCGATTTTCGTCAACTCCCCGACATCTCCCATCTCCGCAGCGTTTCGAATACGCGCGGCCGCATCTTTTGCAAGATCTGAAGGAATTTGCGATAGCGCTTCTTGGGAAAACTCGTTGCTCTTTTTTTCCGGGATCGGCCCCAGTGACTGAACCGAGTGAATCGCCTGTTGAAGTGCATTCTCCATTTCTTGAAATTTCGCTTCCAGCAAATCAGGGCTTACATCCCCATCCTTACCGTGCTTTCTGACCAGCGTTTCCAGCTCCGATGCCGCCGTCAGCAGATCCGTGGCCGCAATATTCCCTGCCGCCCCCTTAAGGCTGTGAACCAGATGATGCGCTTGATCCATTTCATCTGAATCGAGTGTGTTCCGAATCTCTTCAGCCGTCCCGGTGTATGCGGCTGCAAAGTCCAGCAACAACTTTTTATATATACTCCTGTTTCCCCGCAACCGGTTTACTCCGGTTGCAAGGTCAAATCCGGGCAAGGACGCAGGAAGAATATCCTCAGCAACAGGATCGATAACCGTATCCGGGGTTGTTTCCGAAATTGACGGCCGCTCTTCGCCCTCGCCTCTTTCCGTAAACGGCTGAATCCATTTCCCGAGTGCCGCATAAAGCTGGTTCGGATCGATCGGTTTGGTAATATGATCGTTCATGCCGGCATTCAGACTTTTCTCATGATCCTGGGCCATGGCATGGGCCGTCATGGCAATGATGGGCATTCGCTTCGCTTGTGCTGAAGGCTCAAGGCTGAAAGCTGAAAGTTCAGCAGTATCATTTGCTTTGAGCTTTGAGCTTTGAGCTTTCAGTTCATGCTCCCACTTGCGTATTTCCCGCGTGGCAGTATAACCATCCATGACCGGCATCTGTATATCCATGAGCACGGCGTCATAATCGGTCTCTTTCACGGCGTCCACCGCTTCTTTTCCGTTATTCGCCATACTGACATGGACACCTGCGTCTTTAAGGATCTCATTGGCCACTTGCCGGTTAATATCATTGTCTTCTACCAAAAGCACACGGGCCCCTCGAATATGTTCCAGTATTTCGGTTTCCCGATCCTTGCCCTGTTTAACGCGAGACGCGCTGGGAATATCGCGGCCCATGGTTTGCATAATGGTGTCAAATAGTACGGACGGACTGATGGGCTTGAGGAGAAAACCTTCCAATCCGGCCTGTTCGGCCTGTTGGATCACATCATCCCGTCCGTAAGCCGTTACCAGAATAATAGGAGGAGTTTTCGGGAGATTCATCTGTTTCTTGATACGCCTCGACGCCTCGATACCGTCTATTCCCGGCAGCTTCCAGTCCATGATCACCAGCTCGAAAGGCGTCTCACGGGGAGATTTTTCAAGTTCTGCAAGTCCCTCTTCTCCGGTGGCAGCCGGAATCACCTCAAAGGAAAAAGATTCCAGCATATCCTTTAGAATCTCCCTTGAGGTGGCATTGTCATCCACCACCAGGGCTTTCAAACCCCGTATATCCGGCGACGGTTTAAAGCGTCTTTTTGCCTTCTCTTTTCCCAGACCGAAGTTACCGGTAAAGCTAAACGTGCTGCCCCTGCCATGCTCGCTTTTCACCCATATCTCCCCCCCCATCATCTCCACCAGCCGTTTGCTGATGCTCAGCCCAAGCCCGGTGCCGCCGTATTGACGCGTAATAGACGAATCGGCTTGAGAGAAGGCTTCAAAAAGGGTGTTGACCTGCTCCTTTGTCAGACCGATGCCCGTGTCGCTCACTGAAAATTTCAAAGCCACCTGATCTTTGTTTTTTTCGATCAGTTCGGTGGAGACCACGATTTCTCCGGAGTCGGTAAACTTAACGGCATTGTTGGCCAAATTGATGAGTACCTGCCCGAGTCGTAGCGGATCGCCGACTAAAAAGCGCGGCACGTCTTTAGCCGTGGCAAAGAGAACCTCGAGGTCCTCTTTTTCCCGGGTTTTTATACTGATAAGGCTGCCAAGGTTGTCGAGTACATCTTCCAGGTTAAAGTCCACGGACTCCATGTCCAGTTTGCCGGCTTCGATTTTGGAAAAGTCCAGAATGTCGTTGATGATGCCCAAAAGGGAATTGGCTGACGACTGGATCTTGGTGATATAATCCTGCTGCTTGGCGGTCAGGTCCGTCTTCAGGGCCAGGTGCGCCATTCCGATCACCGCGTTCATGGGTGTGCGAATCTCATGACTCATGTTGGCCAAAAAATCGCCTTTCGCCTGATTGGCCTCATTTGCTTTGTCTTGCGCCGCTTGCAGATCCTCCATCATGTTCAGCATGGCCCGGCGAGCTCTGGCCAATTCATTGACTCGTTCCTTTAGGGATGTCTCCATCTGTTTCTGTTCCGTCACATCCCTGTTGCTGACCCGGCGCCCCCAAAATGCGCCATCAGGGCCGTAAACCGGCTGGCAGGTGTGGGCGATCCATCGTTCCTTCCCGGATTCGGTGGTAATCCGAAATTCCAGCGACACGGCCTCTGTTGAATCGAAATCCTGTGCCATGTGATTTTCATAAATCGCCTGATCATCCGGGTGAATCATATCATTCAGGATGCCGGGGTTCTGAAGGATCTCATTAGCGCTGTATCCTGAAATACGTTTGCATGACGGTGAAACATAATCGATCGTTTTTTCAGGAGTTACCCAATACTCCCAGGCATAGGTAAAATCGGCTACTGTCCGGAATCGATGTTCACTCTCAAGCAAGGCGGCCTTGTCTTGTCTTTGCCTTACCCTTCCCATGGATAGAGCAATCGATCCCATGGCCAGCAGAACAATAACGAATATATAGATCAACAGATAGCTTTGAAATCGATCCCAAGGCCTGGCGCTTACGGCTTCCAACGGCAAGTAGGATACGATTTTCCAATGATACGCCTTGCCTGTCTGTTGTTTTGTACTCGTAGACTTCCAACCCGCCGACAAAGGAAAAACCGTATCGAATGTAAAAATTCCGTTTGAAAGACGGATTTGCCCGGATTCGGTGGCCGATATTTTCTTCCATGCTTTAGGATATTTGTTCTGTAAAACCTTATCCTTTCGATCTTCAAGCATGAACCCCCATTCATCTTCCGGTTTGGGTCCGTACAGCCAGTATCCCTCCGGATTGATGAGCATGACACTGCCGGGAGCATTTTCAGAAGCCGTCTTGAGCTCATCGATTAATAACTTCCCGAAGAAATTCAGTAAGACAACCCCTTTCTTTTTGCCCCTACGGTCGAAAACCGGTGTTCCGAATCGAATCATCGGTTTAAACGGTTTTTCGATGACGCCCCGCTCGGTGTTGAGATCCAACGGAGAAACAAATATTTCACCGTATTCAAGCTGAAAAGTCTCTTTGAAATAATATCGTTCAGATTTATTCTGCAGTTGTATATCATGCACGATGAACGGAAGGTCATTGTTGTAATTGACCCTGACAATTTCCATGCCGGTTTCATCTAAAAAACGAATTTGATCATAGATTTTTATCAGCTGTATGGCGGATAAAAATTCTTTGGATAGCGCATTGCGGGTCGTATAGATGTCTTTCTCAAAAAGATCCCTGTATTCGTTTAATTCGGATAAAAATAACAAATGCGAAAAAATGCTACTGAAATCACTGGTGATAATCTTCCGCTGAATATCGACGATCTGTTTTTCCCTGTCTTGAAAGATCTTTGTTTCGGTCGTGAGGTCCAGGGTGTAGATAAAAACAGCCACACCGCATAACAGAATGAATAAGGGCAGAAAGATAAGGCTGGCTGTTTTTATGACCGATTTACGATCTAATTCTTTTGAAAACATAATGCAAAGTTTTAGGGGTTTCTATAAAATTGAAAATCAATTATTAGCCGCTGACCCACGCAGACGGACGCAGATTAATATCTGGCCGACCTGGCCAGATATTAGTCATCATGCCCTTCGGGCAGATCTAACACCATCCGTTTTATGTCTGCTTTTGGGTGCTTCATATTAACCAGCAAACCCACTTTAATTCCCGTTGCTTTTAAGTAATTCAACATTTGTGCTTCATGGACTTTTTCGATCTTATCAACTGTTTTGAGTTCTATAATGACGCTTTGCTCTACAATGATATCAGCAAAATATTCACCGACCAGTTTACCTTTATAATGTACATTGATTGGAACCTGGCTTTCTACATTCAAACCTTTTGATCGAATTTCATGCAACAGCGCATTCTCATATACCTTTTCTAAAAAACCCGAGCCAAGAATTCGGTTTACTTCGAATATCGCACCTCGAATTGCATAAGTGATATCATTCAAATCCATACGCAATACTCATACTCTTTCGCGAAGCGAATGCACACCTTTAACCGAGCATGTCGCTCGGCTAAAATGCTCTCCCCGTGAAATGCGAAGCATATTTCACGGGGGTCCGCGCCCATCTGCGTGTGTCTGCGGTTATTCCATTATCTCACTGAGTTCTCTGCCTGCCAGGCCATAGCCTTAGCAACGGCTTGTGTGTTCTGTGAGAGACTTTTCAGTTAACAATCTTATACTTCTCCGATTTCCCCGATTCCCGGAGCAGTTCGTTGATTTCTTTTTTAAGTTCGATCATTTGCTCTTCTCGCCCCACAGCCATTTTGCTGAAGGTCTCGAGTTCCTGCAGATTCTGATGCAATTCCTCTTCTGCCTGCTTCCGTTCGGTGATGTCCGCAATGAATCCCAGTACGGCAGGTCTGTCATTCCACTCGATCAGGACCACTTTGAGTTCCACCCATTTGGTCGCTCCATGTTTGTCAATAACTCTGGAAACATAAGCTTCCGGTATCGACTCACCCTTCAGCCTTTTTTCATGGCGCTCGAGGATCACTTGACGCTCTTCCGGATGAAAAAAATCGGTAATAGGCCTGCTGGTGAGTTCTTCTTGCGAAAAACCGAGAAGTTTTTCCAATTGTAGATTCGCCAGACAAAGCTTCTGGTCCTGAGCCACAAGGATGGCGTCATTGGCGTTTTCGAATAGCGTCCGGTATTCCCTTTCACTCTTATGGATAGCTTCTTCCACCTGCTTGCGCTCGGTTATATCGCGGAGCGACTCAATGGCCCCCATGACCTCACCCGATATGTCATAAAGTAGGCGAGCGGTTCCCGAAAGAAAGAGACCGTTTTCTCCCAGGCTCGGGTGAAACGACTCGGAAATTAGCGTTTCTCCTTCTTTTTTAACGG
>CAYSUA010000448.1:0-5433 GCA_964433795.1 uncultured Desulfobacteraceae bacterium
CCGGATAAACCGGTGGGTACAATCTGCATCGGGCTTGCGACACCCGATGGTTCTTTTGGCAAACGGTATCAATTCCATTATCCGGAGCGGATTCGAAACAAAAAAATGTTTGCCATGACCGCCCTCAATTTGCTCCGCCGAGAATTGTTGAAATGAAGTTCAATGATGAATCATGAAAGAATCCATTCATATTCATACCGGTTGGCTGATTGACGGGAGCGGGCAGAAGGCGCTTTCCGATCGGTTGATATCCATTGAAAACGGCAAAATTCAATCCATTGGGAAATGGAACGAGACCCATTTGTTGGAGAAAGGTTTAATCGACCACTCTGAGTGTACGATTTTGCCTGGATTAATCGACAGCCATGTCCATTTGTTCATGTCCGGAACAAAAGACCGGAAGATTCGCGAAGGCCAGCTGGATGCTCCATATGATAGGATTAAACCGGTTATTATCGAACATATCAAAGGCTTGCTCCAATACGGTGTGGTTGCCGTTCGCGACGGCGGGGACCGGCATGCACATACCCTGCGATTTAAAAATGAGGGCCCGGACAAAGATCGATTTCCTTTATGCATTCATACGGCAGGAAGGGCGTGGCATAAGCCGAATCGGTATGGGCGGTTGATCGGCAGAACTCCGGCCGCCCATGAAACCCTAAAAGATGCGATCGGGGCGGATACAGAAAAAAAGGATCACCTGAAAATTGTCAACTCCGGATTGAACAGTCTGATCAGTTTTGGACGGCAAACGCCGTCGCAGTTCGATTTGGAAGAGTTGAAAGGTGCAGTACAAGCCTCGAATCGTAAAGGCTGACCGGTAATGGTTCATGCCAACGGTGAGATACCGGTGGGTATTGCAATTAATGCCGGATGCCGGTCCATTGAGCACGGATTTTTTATGGGAAAAGAGAATCTCAAGAAGCTAGCGGAAAAGCAGATTTTCTGGATCCCCACGGCATTCACCATGAAGGCGTTTTCCGATCATTTCAATTCAAAAGATTCATCAAACGATGTTCCAAAAAAGAATATAGACCATCAATTGGAGCAGATGGCCATGGCTATGAAATTCGGAGTTCCAATCGCCCTGGGTACGGATGCCGGAAGCCTCGGCGTTCATCATGGAAGCAGCGTAATAGAAGAACTGAAGCTATTAATGGAAGCCGGGTTCTCCGTGGAAGAGGCTATCCGTTGTGCCACAGGAAATGGCGCAAAACTTCTCGAGATCGAAAATTTAGGCCGGTTGATCTCGGGTGCGGATGGCTCCTTTATTGTTGTGCCGGGATCTCCATCCCATCTACCGGAAAGCCTTCGATCGATACAACAGATTTACATTAACGGCAAATCGTATCCCCGGGACGATCAATGAAAGTGTAGCTAATGCCTAAAATTTTTTACGGATGGTGGATCATTATCGCTTCATCCATCATTACCACCTACAATGGCGGCATCATGTTTTACGGATTTACCGCGTTCTTTAATCCCATTCTCAACGAATTCGGATGGTCGAGAGCGGCTACCTCGCTTGCTTTCTCGTTGCAGCGATTGGAGGGGGGTATAGCGGCACCCATTGTCGGGTACTTTATCGACCGGCTGGGTCCCCGAAAAATGAGCCTTTTTGCAGTAACCATATTCGGTGCCGGGTTTATACTATTGAGTAAAGTCAACTCTTTGCTCAGCTTTTATACCGCCTTCATTATTATTTCCATCGGGCACAGTGCCGGTTTTTATTCTGTCGGCGCAACTGTCGTCGCCAACTGGTTCGTTCGAAAACGTGGAAGAGCCATGGGTTTTGTTACCGGCGGTGTCTGCCTGGCGGGTACTTTAGTTCCGGTTCTTGTCTGGCTTATCGATAAATATGGATGGCGACAGTCTCTGGTGATTGCCGGTATCGGCATGTGGGTCATCGGCATCCCGTTGTCCTGCGTATTCAGAAATAGACCTGAAGAATATGGTATGTTGCCGGATGGAAACGGCGCTAAGGATGAGATAAAGGATGATACAACGATTTCATCACCCACCATTCAAACACAACCAACAATTACCGAATCAGAGTTCACAGCTTTGGAAGCTTTGAAAACCCGAAGCTTCTGGATGCTGGCAGTAGGCCTCAGTATTTCATTTATGGCAATGAGTGCTGTTTTTGTTCATATCATGCCGTTTTTAGAAAGTATCGGTTTCAGCCGTGAAAAGGCCGGTTATGTCGTTACCTTTACCATTTTTCTCAGCGTTATGGGGCGAATCGGTCTGGGATGGTTATCGGACTATATGGACAAGCGGTATGTGTTCTGCATCGCTCTCGGCCTTCAGACCATAGGGCTACTTTTTTTCGCCAATATCCGGACCTTCTGGCATATTATTTTCTTCCTGATAACCTTCAGTCCGGGCTACGGTGCTCCCATACCACTGCGCCCGGCCATCCAGGGAGAATATTTCGGAAGAAAGCAGTTCGGTACGATTCAGGGGCTGTTATTGTCAATCAGCACCGTGAGTTCCATGATCGGACCTCCCTTTGCCGGGTGGATTTGTGATGTTACCGGCAGTTATCGTCTGGCTTTCCTCCTCTTAGCCGCTATCCCGGCAGTCGGCATCTTGCTTTTCCTGCTGACGCCACCTCCTCAGCATAAAGTCAAATCAGCTGATCGTACATAACGGAGAGACTATTGTTCGATCAATCCTGCGTTTTGGTGAATGATCGTTGGATAAAAAAGCGCTTGACGCCGTTTTTTAAACCGTTCTATCTTAATTTTATCGGGTTATCTTCAATGCCGAATTGTCTCAACTGGGGCTTTTGGGATAATCAGATAATTTTATTTTTGACTGATAGCGAGCCAGGAGGTTGCAATCCATGAACGTCAGGTCTTTTTGGGAAGAGAAGGTATCCAGACTGCCGGATAAAACCTTTCTCATATTCCAGGAACAGGAGTTTACCTTCAAAGCGTTCGACCGGTTGGTAAACCGGGTGGCAAACTCTCTTTCAGATCTGGGCGTGGGGCAGGGTGACAGGGTGGGCGGTTTCATGCCCAACTGCCTCGAGTGGCTCGTGCTCTATTTTGCAGTTGCCAAACTGGGTGCGGCCAATGTGTTTGTCAACACCCAGTACAATGCCGAGTTGCTGCGGCATGCCTTTATGGCCACCGACCTCAAGGCGGTGATGGTTTCAACGAGCCTTTTGCCCGTCTATGAAAAAGTTCGAGAGGACTTTGCAAACCTGTTCCCCCAGATACTGGTCAATGACGCCTCTCCAGGCCATCCCGCACCGTCCGGAATGATCGATTACCAGGAGCTTCTTAGCGGTTCTCCATCCGATCCCCCGAACGTTGATCTGCCGTCCCGGACCCCCTTACAGTTTATTTTTACATCCGGGACCACAGGGCTTCCCAAACCCTGTATCACGAGTCACCGCTATCTGCTTAACATGACCCGGCGCATTGCCCGGCTGCTAGAAGCGACACCGGAAGACCGCTTTCTTTCATGCCTTCCCAATTATCACGGCAACGTTTACATCGGCACGTTTTCAGCGCTGATGGCGGATGCCGTGTCGATTCTCGAGAGCCGGTTCAGTGCTTCCCGATACTGGCAATGGGTCGAGCAATACGGCGCCACGGTACTGACCCTGCACATCACCCCCATGAACGTACTGCTCAAGCAACCGCCTCGACCCGATGACGCCGATAATTCCGCAAGAGCCGGAATCTTCCTGGTCGGTGAGGGGGCCGTACCCTTTTTGAACCGTTTCGGTTTGTCGCTGGGTCTTTCCATGTACGGTTCCACCGAAGCGGGCGGGTTTTGTACCATGAGTCCCTTCTGCCCGGATGCAATACACGATTCGCGGTTTTCGGGAAAGCCCCGCGATGATATCGAATTGCAGATATGGAATGAAAATGATGAGGCGGTGCCGCCGGATACGGTGGGCGAGATTGTTATTCGGGATAAGGTTGCACACACCATCTTCTCCGGCTACTACAACATGCCGGAAAAAACCGCTGGTGCGTGCCGCAATTTCTGGTTTCACTCCGGAGACATGGGATACCTGGATGCAGCAGGCGCTTTGCACTTTGTGGGCCGCGCAGAGGAGAGCATCCGGGTGAAGGGAGAATTCATTCCGGTGGATAAGCTGGAAGCCTGTGTCCGCCTGCACCCGGACGTGGCGGAATGTGCGGCGGTGGGGGTTCCCTCGGACATCGGTGAGGAAGACATCAAGCTTTTCATAAAGCTGCAGCCCGGGGCCGAGCAGGATCCGGAGGCCGTCTGCAATCATTGCCGAGAACACCTTCCCCGTTTCATGATTCCACGGTACATCTCCTACGTGGATGAATTTCCCCTGGCCAGCAGCGCTTTGAAGATTCAGAAGGTCAAACTGAAAGCAGAGGGTGTGGGAGCGGCCTGGGATCGATTGAACAAATCCTGAAGACTTGCACTAAACAAAGCATCAAGTTAAATAGGACGCAGACCCGCCTGCCGTACCTGAAGAAATAAGATGGCGGGCAGGTTTTCGCAGATACACACAGATAGTAATCTTTTTTTCTTAATCTAAATTATCTGCGTTCATCAGCATCCCAAAAAGGAAATTCCTATACCACCAAATTGGGAAATGAAATGAAACAATATGATATCATCGTTTTGGGGGCGGGAATCGCAGGGTTGGGCGTTGCAGCGCTGCTTTCCAAAAAGGGTTACAACGTCTTGCTTCTGGAAAAAGAACCGATTCTGGGCGGGCGATCGACGTCTTTTGAGTTCAAGGGCTACCTCGTAGACATCGGCCTTCATGCCATCGCCAGTCTCAGTTCCAGCGGTATCGGGCAACTGCTTGCAGAGACAGGGGTCGAATTGGAAGCGGTGCCCATCAAACCGTCCTTGATGCATTTCGACCTGGACAGCCGTGCCTACTTGCGGGCAACCTCTCCGGAACGGTTCGGCCAAGAACTGTACAAAGATTTTATCCGCCTGGTCCGGGCGGTCTCCCGGATGGACCGTAACGAAATAGACGGTTGTCATGAAATCTCGGCGCAATCGTGGATCATGGATAATTTCGGCAATCCCGGCCTGCCGGAGTTTTTTAAAAAAATTACCGGCTTTTCCGGACAACCGATGGACACGGTGTCCGCAGGCGCCTTTCTGGAAACGTTAAACGATGCCCTGATTTCCGAAACGACCATCTGCTACCCGGCCCATGGGGGCATCAAGGCCCTGCCGGACTGCCTGGAGAAAGTGATTCTGAGCAACCAGGGGGAAATCATCACCGGCATCCGTGTCAAAAGACTCCTCGTGTCAGGAGACCGGACAGTGGGGGTCAAGGCCGGGATATCCCGTCCCTCCTACATTGCCGAGTTGGATTTTTACGCCCCCACCGTCGTGTACACCGCCCCCCTCGTCAATCTGCAGCGGTTCCTGCCCAAAGACAAAATGCCCGCAGAACTGGCAACCAAGCTT
>CAYSUA010000449.1:0-5404 GCA_964433795.1 uncultured Desulfobacteraceae bacterium
AATCACGGCGACATGCACCAGCAGATACGGAATCAACTCACGGGCGATTTCCAAAACCTGAAGCTTCGTCAAACTTGACGCAACGAATAGAATAAGTCCAAGTGGTGGAGTTGCGAGACCCACGGTCAGGTTCACGCACATGATAATCGCGAAATGGAGTGGGTGGATCCCCAGCTTCATCATGGTCGGTGCCAGGATCGGGCCAATTATCAGAATCGCCGGACCGGCATCGAGAAACATTCCGACAATCAACAACAGTATGTTGATCAAAAGCAGTAATATATATGTATTGTCGGTCAAGGAGAACACAAAATTGCCCAGCTTCACCGGCAGGCCCGATATGGTTACGATACCGCCGAATACCGTCGCGGTTCCCACGACAAAGAGAATGGCTGCCGACGCTATGCCCGTGCGATAAAACACACTCGTCAGATCTCTCAGTTTTAACGTTCGAAGTATAACAAAGCTCAGGAAAAGGGCATAGGCGACTGCCGCACCGGCGGCTTCGGTGGGCGTGAAAACACCGGAAAGGATGCCGCCCAATATGATGACAGGGGTCAGCAGCGGTAAAAAGGCGCCCTTGAATGCCTGCCACATTTCCCTTAATGAAGCCATGGATTCCCTTTTCGGGAAATTTCTTTTCTTGGCTATGAATACCGTTACAATCATCATTCCACCGCCCATCATCAGGCCGGGCACAAACCCCGCAAGAAACAGTCCGGCCACCGATGTGCTCATAACCATACCATAGATGACCATAATGATGCTGGGAGGAATAATCGGACCAATCACCGAAGAGCCGGCCGTCACCGCAGCAGAAAAACGGGTCGTATACCCGTCTTTTTCCATCGCCGGAATGAGAATCGATCCCAATGCGGATGTGTCCGCCACTGCTGAACCGCTCAGGCCGGCAAACAGAATGCTGGCCACGATGTTCACGTGCGCCAGTCCACCACGGAAATGACCGACCAGCACATTGGCAAAACCAACCAGACGCAGGGTAATTCCCCCGATATTCATTATCTCTCCTGCCAAGAGAAATAGAGGTATGGCAAGCAGCGGAAACTGGTTGATGCCAAGGAATAGCCGCTGGGGGAGCAGCTTCATGAATACCATTTTATCCGCCAGAATGAATCCGAGTACGGGTGCAATGACAAGTCCGAAAGCTATCGGGATTCCCACCGCCATGGTTACGAGCAAGATCCAAAAGAAAGTCAACGGCATATCAGAACACTCCTCTTTGCTATTCTGGAGAGGCCTCGGCCATATCAATTTCATCCAGGTGGACGCCATCGGATGGCGTAAAGATTCCGACGATGGCCTTTATGAACAGTTCCAGAGAGACGAAAAACATGATAACACCACCGAACGGCATGGCCCCAAAGACGTACATCATGGAAATCTGGGTGGTGGCCGTATTTTGAGTTCTGGCGTTCATCGCAAAACCCCACCCCTGGTAGATCAGTACCGTCATCAGCAACATTATCACCAGATAAATTGCGGAATAGAGGAATTGTCGCCCCCTTTCGGGAAGGGCGTTGGGCAGTGTGTCAATAGCGGCATGCCCGCCGGATTTTAGGGCAATGGGGATGCCGATGAAGACCATCCATACCATCAGGAATTTGGCTGTCTCTTCCGTCCAGGCGAGGGAGTCGTTAAGAACATATCGCCAATAGACACCGGCACACACCACGATGGTGATGGTTGCGACCAGAAAAATCGTCACATATTTACAGAAGAACAGGGTGGCCCGATTAATCTGCCCCAACACGTTGAGAGAATAATATAACGCACGCATAGACGAATATTTAACCTCCCTTGTATTATAAACCTATTCCCCCGGAGTTCTTGTATTCATGTCTGTCCGCAGTATACGCGTATACTTTTCAAGAGTCCGAGGCAATACCGCCGGCAATTGTTTGTGATCTCGCCGCAATCCCTATTATTTGTCCGATAATCGGGTTTTCTGTCAAGTTAAAAGGAATCCGAATCGACATCTCGGAATGAAAATCGCCTTTACCATTTCATTTTCATTCCGTGGTAAAGGCGATTACACGCATCGAACCCCTATTTTATCATTTCAATACGTTGGCAATTTCCGCATCCACCTCTTCTTCGGCTAGCTTAACCGCAGCTGCCAGTTTGTCGTACCAGAGCTGACCATCCGGAATATTGGTGACGAACCATTTCTTGATCACCGGCTTGGCTGCCTGGAAGGTTGCTTTTTCCTCTGAGGTAGGCACGTAGATGGTCCCCCCTGATTTGAGGAATTCTTTGGTCATGACGATATCCAGGTATTTGTTGAACTGCAACTGTACATCTGCTGCCTGCGTGACACCATCGACGACCAATTTTTGCAGATCGGGCGGCAGGCTCTTGAGCCAGGAATCGCTCATCCACCAGTATCCATACAGATACGCATGTTCATCAACAACGAGATATTTTACATTTTCGTGGAATTTCTTTCCCACCACATCCGAAATGGCGTTCTTTGTACCCTCCACAACACCCGACTGCAGTGCCGTGTACAGCTCGCCCCAGGCCACCGGGGTCGGATTGCCCCCGAGGAATTTGACCATCTCGATTTGAAGGGGAGAATTGATGGTTCGCATCTTAACGCCTTTCAGATCCTTGGCGGATTTGATCTGCTTTTTGGTGGTGAAAAAGCTTCGCCACCTGCCGGTGTTGCCTGCCGCAATCAGTCGTACGTTTCCGGTTTTTTTCAGAATGGCTTCGCGCAGATCATCGTAAAATGGACCCCTTGCCACTTTTTCTGCAACCAGATCGTCCCGGTACATATACGGAATGTCGGTTACCTGGATCTGCGGAAAGAACTGGTTCATTCCCCCCACCGTCGTATTGGCCAGTTCCAGGGTGCCCAGTTGAACCCCCTCGATCAGTTCGCGAAAATTACCCATCTGAGAAGCCGGATAGATTTCCACCTTTATTCTTCCCTGGGAGCGGCTTTCGATAAAGTTCTTCAGAAACAACCCGCCCACGTGATCGTCGGCCGTCATTGTCGGTGAGTCCACATGTCCGTATTTCAATGTCCAGGTTTTCGCTGAAACGGTTGTGGCCAAGGGGATTATCAACATGACCGCAAGTAATATTGTAAGTCCTCTTTTCATCGCTGCCTCCTTTTATCGATTAGATATTGGGTTGTGATTAATGGTGCGCTGGTAAGCTTAAAAAGTTTCATTCAAAATAAGCTCGCTTCACCTCCTTTCATGTGGCGTCAACCGCTATTTTTAAGATGAAAATGAACTCCCACGCCTCCGGAAAAGCATTCGGGGGTGCAAAGTATCCGGGGGTTGTCTCCCACGATTTTTTTTGCCCGTTCCATGGCATCATCAAATGAGGTGGTGGGGACAAATCCCATTCCTCGAGCATATCCCGGTGCTTTTGCACCGGGAAGGAAGATTGCCGAGGTCCACAACAGACTGGCACTGCCGCCGCTGATCATGGACATGGCATGAAACGGATGGTAGGTGTAATTGTTCGAATACTGGAATCGATATTCGTAGTTGTCGACAATCTGCATGGCATCATCGGAAGCAATAAACTCGTCTGCCGTGCAATATTTTTGCAATGCGTGATAGGTCTCTTCATAGGAAGGAAACCAGAGCGGATTAAACCAACCGTCGCAGACGGCGGCGGCGATAATGACGCCCCCCTCCCGGAAGGCATGCCAGCAACGGGAGAGTTGGCCGCCGATGGCAAGGCTCATCAGAATGGGGTTGGACCCCATGCCCGGGCCGTAATGGAAGTTGCGGGGTAACCCCATTACCAGGATATCGGCCGGTTCACTCATATCCAGTGAAATATTGGTCCGTACATCGGCCAACGGCCAGGTGGCGGCTTCAACCGCTTCAAGTTCTCCGGCTTTAACATCCAGTATCTGGGATTTCTGCCCGATAACGGCGTCTATTGCGAAAAACTTTTTGCCGATACCCTTTTCCATGGCCTGGCCGATGGATTTAAACTGGTGCCGCATATGAGAGGTTGCGGAGGCGCCCATCCAGTCCTTCCGGTGCATGGTATTCGGTCCATGGTGGGAGGCAATGGATTGCCATCCGGAAAACCCGGTTACGATCATTTTATAGCCGCCACTGTATCCACCGTACGGGTTGCCGGCACAGTGGCCGATGATAATGGGAAGATCTGCTTCCGCCATCAACCGGTTGCATTGAACCCTGTTTCCCATCTCATCGGTGCCGAAATCACATAAATCCGGGGCCTCGGCGTCGTAGTTCACAATACGGTCGGGCCAGAATTGATCCACGATCTCTTTCCCCAGGTACCAGTACCACTCTTCCAGGGTGTTTTTCCGGTGCAGCCCGATGGCGCATAACAGTGTAATGTTCTCCAGCTTTGCCCCCCCTTTGAGAAGATCCTCAACGATCATGGGGATCGCAACCCGGCGATGGCAGGTGGGGTGCACCCCGCCCTTTACGCGGTCCGGAAATGCGATCACTATCTTTTTGTCAGGGCCGCTCAACTCCCATAACGGCGGAAATTCCAAGGGTTGATCGAGTGCCTGCCTGGTTGCGGCTATCGGGTCTACCTCCGGGGGGTCCGTATAAGTCTCACCGTACCGCACAACCTCAGCGGTCTTCGGCAACTCGATGCCCATATGCTCGTCACCGTAATCCAATAGAACGTCTTGCATGGCTATACTCCATTTTTGTAATTATGCCTTACACGGCTGTTTTCATCAATTGATCCGCCCACCCAAAGGCCATCTACTGTCGGCCCGAGACAAATTCGATGTGCTCCCGAACCGCCTCTTCGATGGAATACTTCGGTTGCCAACCGATTTCCGACCTGGCAACACTGTCGTCATAGGCCACAGGATATGGGGACTGCGCTTCCCCCTGAGGAACCAAAGACACCTTTGATTCCGGTTTTATTTTTTTTGCTATTTCCACGACATCGCCGATGGCGTGGACACCGCCTGCGATGTTGTAGATCCGCTGCTTCGGATCCTTCGCTTCCCAAACCGCCAGTATGGCCCGGATTGCATCCTGGATGTAGAGCCAGTCTCCTTTTTCGTTGGGATTGGTTACGGTCATCGGTTCGTTTCTGGCGACGGCGTCCAGAATCAAAGAGGAATACAGAGCGGTGATGCCTCTCGTCCGGCCGGGGCCAAAGACCCAGGAAAATCTAAGCGCTCTAGTGTCCAAGCCATGTTTTCGATGATACCAGCGGAGCAGGTGCTCACAGGCCAGCTTGGTTTGTCCGTAGACCGTTTCCGGATTTTTTCGGGCGTCATCGACCACCGGCTCCGATGCATCTCTACCGAATACGGATATGGAACTCATCATGAAAAATCGATTCACCTTCAGCGCCACCGATGCATCCAGCAGGGTCTGGGTGGCATGAAAATTTATTTTAAATCCATAAA
>CAYSUA010000450.1:0-1056 GCA_964433795.1 uncultured Desulfobacteraceae bacterium
AACACCGCAGGCTGAATGCGCGAAAAAAGCGAAACTGGTCCGCCAAATGTATGAAAAGATGCTGACCTATGAAGGTTGTAAAGGAGTTTTCGGGTTTGCATGTGGGTTTTTAAAGATGGCGACCAGCCAATTGGAAAAGGCCTTAAATTCCGCCGAAAAAGCAGAAGATAAAGAATTCTTAATGAAGCAAATCGCTGAGACAGAAAAACAGTGGGGGCAGTGCACGAAAGGTATTGAAGAATTCTGCAGTGAGTTAAAAGGGATGGGAAAGGAAACTTTTGCCATTCAAGGAGAGTTTGAAGGCGTCTGTGCAGATGGGCTATCGGAGATAACCTTTGACCTGATCAATTATGAAAATTGCCGTCGTTATGGAATAACCATTGAACCATCGGATAAAACGGAGATACTGCGGGGAACCATAACGAAAAATATAAATCCCGGTACCTCCAATAATACGCAGGTCACTTTTAAACCGGATGAAACCGGGCCGGGAAAAAATTACTTGAACCCCCAAAAAGTCGATGTCATCGGACGATGTTATCCCTTCATCGACAAAGACAGCGATATGAAAAAGGTCCGGCAAACGGTTACGATTGAGCAGCCCCCCCTATTTTTCGTTCATGGCATCAACGACAGCGATGAGGAGTGCTGGCCGGCGTTCAAACCCCGCGTAACGAAGACCGGATGGAACTGGTCGAGTGTCGACTACCATGACGAGCAGTCCATCCAGACCGGTTCCACGGAAATGGCCGGAGCGCTTGTCAATTTTATCGATCTTGTGAAAAAAGGAACGGCGCATCATTTCGGCACACGGAAAATTATGCTGACAAAGGTCGATATTATCGCTCACAGTATGGGAGGGTTGGTCACACGTTGGTATATTGGAGATACGAAATATGAATTTAATATTCGAAAATTGATCATGGTCGGAACTCCCAATCGAGGAGCGCCCGCAGTTGACTGCACCTTCTGGTTTAATTCATTCAAAGATTGGCCGTCGACGCAACAACTCAGGCCACGCAGTCAATTTTTAAATGACCTGAAAACCCGACCCAT
>CAYSUA010000450.1:1066-5362 GCA_964433795.1 uncultured Desulfobacteraceae bacterium
GGATGACAGGAAGAACGGGGTTGAATACTACGCGATTGCTGGAACCGATTGGACCACTCCCATAACGAAGACCCACTCTCATGTGGGACTGGGCGTCATGCGAACCGGCAATGAATATATCTTTCGGGGGGATGGTGTCGTGCCGGTGACGAGTGCGAGGATACCGGGCGTGCCGCTATATTGTACGTACGATGCCCATGGAACCAAAATCGCAAGGTATATGGATCCTGGTCGATTCGCAGAGGCATATGTTGAAAATGCCGAGGAAAAGGGCAGAGGATATACGCTCGTGGACAGTGATGCGGTATACACGATTTTATCGGATCTGATCCTGAAGGGAACCTCTCAAAGAGGAGAGGACTGTACGGGTTCCGGGGAAGGGCGACACGCAACGACCACCACGATTGAATCTCCGGTGACCCTTCATGCGTTTGATGAACACGGCAACCATGCCGGTATCGACCCCCGGGGACTGGTTGAAAATCAAATCGGAGAAGGCGTATATTACTACGGTTCGCCTGTTTTCGGCCATGAAACAATCAAAAACCTGACCGATAAAAAACTCAAATTCGTTGCTGTCGGTGAAGAGAGCGGCGACTTCAACCTAATCCATTTTAGGTTCAATCCGAATGGCGAGGCAACGGAATATGTTTTTAAAGATATCCAAACCAACTCTGACACCCAGCATCGCCTCGATACGACCAGAGCCACCCTGGAATTAAAACCCGAAAAAAGGACCATTATCACCAAACGCAAGCCCGAACCTAAACCAAAGGTAAAGATATCCAAACGCCCGGACCAGAGACGGCAGCCGCCGGACCGTATACCGAAGGCCCCGTCGCCTTCCGCCCGGTTGGAAACAGAGACGGGCAGATACTACCTGACGCCGGCCAATACCGTGTCGGTGACGACCGATGAATACCACGTCAAGCCCGCAACCAATGATTGGAGTTACAAATCAGGAGAATGGACCGGAAACCGGAAAGAGACTTACGGCTCTCTGATCGGTTTCAATATACAGGCCTTGCGTGAAGTGAAAAAGGGGATACTGCATCTAAAGCTCAATGCCTTCAACCATAAGCGTATTAAAGGCGGTACGTGTTCAGCTTCCAAAAAATTCACCATTAAAAGGATTACCGAAACATGGAATGAACACCTTGCCGATTATCATACCATAAAGCGGTTGCAAAAAAGCGGCAAAGTCATTGCTCGGTTTGAAATAACCCCCTCCAATAAAATCGGGGAATATATCCGCATTCCCTTACCGCTGGATGAACTCCGTCCGTATGGATTTACCATCGATCAGGCAGATACCGGTCTGTGTCGCGTTTCGTTTTACGGGGCGCATACCAAACGGGCAAGTGACAGGCCCTACATTACTCTTGCCAGTGATCGCAGGCAGTCACAGCGCCCGGTTAAAAAACGGCCCGAGTACAAAGCCCCAAGATCTTTCTCCATGGGGTTCACCTTAGATTTCGAGACGGGCAATCTCAGGGGCTGGACAAAGACAGGCACTGTATTCGATTACCAGCCCACTCTGGGCGACAACCCAACTGCCAGACGCCGAGGCCAACCCTCCAAGCATCAGGGAAAGTATTGGATCGGCGGTTTTGAGAAGTACCAGGGTAAGCCCGGTCAGAAGCCGGGAAGCATACAGGGAGACCGGCCTCAGGGAACCTTGACTTCTACACCCTTCACCATACCTAATGGCACGCTCGACTTCCTCATTGGGGGAGGCAACAGCTTTAAAACGCGGGTCGAACTTATCGTTTCTGGAAAGAGAGTCTTTCATGCGACTGGACGAAATACCGAGACCATGCATCGTGTAAAGTGGGACCTTTCTGCCTATGCAGGAAAGACGGGTCGGATCAGGATCGTAGACAATTCCTCGGGTGGATGGGGTCATATCAGTGTTGATGATTTTAGATTCAGCAATCATAAAAAAGATGACAGACGCATAAGCTCCGATTCTGATACCATTCGAGACACGAGATTCACCTTAGATTTTGAGACGGGCAATCTCAAGGGCTGGACAAAGACTGGCACTGTATTCGATTACCAGCCTACACTTGGCGATAACCCAACTGCCAGACGCCGTGGCCAACCCTCAAAGCATCAGGGAAAGTATTGGATCGGCGGTTTTGAGAAGTACCAGGGTAAGCCCGGTCAGAAGCCGGGAAGCATACAGGGAGACCGGCCTCAGGGAACCTTGACTTCTACACCCTTCACCATACCTAATGGCACGCTCGACTTCCTCATTGGGGGAGGCAACAGCTTTAAAACGCGGGTCGAACTTATCGTTTCTGGAAAGAGAGTCTTTCATGCGACTGGACGAAATACCGAGACCATGCATCGTGTAAAGTGGGACCTTTCTGCCTATGCAGGAAAGACGGGTCGGATCAGGATCGTAGACAATTCATCAAGTGGATGGGGGCACATCAATGTTGATGACTTCAGATTCAGCAGTCATAAAAAAGATGGCAGACGCATAAGCTCCGATTCAGGTACCATTCGAGACATGGGGTTCACCTTAGATCTTGAGACGGGCAATCTCAGGGGCTGGACAAAGACAGGCACTGTATTCGATTACCAGCCCACTCTGGGCGACAACCCAACTGCCAGACGCCGAGGCCAACCCTCCAAGCATCAGGGAAAGTATTGGATCGGCGGTTTTGAGAAGTACCAGGGTAAGCCCGGTCAGAAGCCGGGAAGCATACAGGGAGACCGGCCTCAGGGAACCTTGACTTCTACACCCTTCACCATACCTAATGGCACGCTCGACTTCCTCATTGGGGGAGGCAACAGCTTTCAAACGCGGGTCGAACTTATCGTCTCAGGAAAGAAAGTCCTTCATGCGACTGGACGAAATACCGAGACCATGCATCGCGTAGAGTGGGACCTTTCTCCCTATTCAGGAAAAACGGGTCGGATCAGGATCGTGGATAAATCCTCAGGTGGATGGGGTCACATCAATGTTGATGACTTTAGATTGAATAACTAATAATGATACAAAGGATGGAAGAGAAATCGCCCGAGATCCCATTGAAAATCATCAAACAGTCCCTCGAATCCGGAGAGGATGTAATGATATCCGGCTTCGGCAAATTCCAGGTCAAAGACAAGAGGCAACGCAGAGGCCGCAACCCATCAACTGGTGAGGATATAATATTATCCCCGAGAAGAGTGGTCACATTCAAAAGTTCAGGCAAACTAAGAAACCGAATCAATAAATGATATACCGTGTCTGTCCCATAACACTATCGTATCGAAAGCATGAAAAATCTATATGCTCAGATTTTAGCGATATCTATTTTAAATCGAAAATGAACCGGGTATAGGCCGGGCATTGATAGCATGCAGTTTGAAAATTTATTGTAAAATCCGATCGAAGCCGATAACCTGACCAAAATCAATATAACGTATCGATAGTGCGCCACGAGCGCACTTTATTATAAAGTGTGCGCAACTGCGCAAGAGATGAGGGTATGGCCCCTCGGAGCCGGCTTGCAGGAGCAGGCTTCAAACCACCTTAAGCTGCTGTGGTCAAAAGCCATGGTGGTGAGCGTTAAGGAAAAGTCACGGCATAGGACTGCGGCAGGTGAGGTTTAGGGAGATGAGTACAAGCGAACCATCGATGAGGTGTCGAAAAGTTAAGGATGGCGTCAAAACTGGGGTTCTTTCGATGTTCCAGGATAAATCCAGGGGAAACCTGTTTACTGCCTGGGTGGCGTCCGGCATAAAGGTGGCGGGAACCTGATCTTGGCTCTTGTGTGGAACGTGGGAACTCTTCATGTGATGTTAAGAGAAAACCCTATAAGTGAAACCCACGAAGGGGGAAAGTATCGATGCACATGAAGGGGGCGGAGCAACTCGTAGTAGTGATGAAGTCTCTGTAATGGAGGTGGAGCGAAGGGGTTGCATCGACCGGCTTTACAATTTGGTCAACCATTTTATGGGAGGAGCCGTTGAGTAAAGCAAAGCCGTACAGTATTTCCAAATGGATTGTCTTTGAAGCGTACAAGCGGGTAAAGGCAAACAAGGGAGCAGCTGGTGTAGACGAGGAGTCGATTGCAGATTTTGAGATTAACCTTAAGGATAATCTTTACAGAATTTGGAATCGCATGTCATCTGGCAGCTACTTTCCGCCGCCGGTTCGTGCAGTGGATATCGGT
Source organism: uncultured Desulfobacteraceae bacterium (assembly GCA_964433795.1). GTDB lineage: Bacteria > Desulfobacterota > Desulfobacteria > Desulfobacterales > SURF-15 > DUZK01. Next base: position 5,239 of record CAYSUA010000450.1, read on the forward strand.
AAAAAGGACGGTGGTCAAAGAAGGCTGGGTGTGCCGACAGTATCTGATCGAATCGCCCAGATGGTGGCCATAATGTGGTTTAATTGAAACGGACACCATGCTAAGAACGATTAACAAGAAAGCG